>CAJMPT010000045.1 GCA_905215465.1 uncultured bacterium
AGTCCTACATGAAGAAGGGCCAGGCCATCGTCGACGCCAACCACAAGGCCATCGACGCCGGCGCCACCGCCTTCCACAAGTTCGAGGTCCCCGCTGACTGGGCCACCGCCACCGACGAGCCCAAGGAGCTCACGCTCGAGGGTCGTGCCGCCATCGTCAAGCAGGTCAAGGAGCTCCTCGAGCCCATCAACCGCATGGACGGCGACTCCCTGCCCGTCTCCGCCTTCTCCGAGCACGTCGACGGCCAGTGGGAACTGGGCGCCTCTGCCTACGAGAAGCGCGGCGTCGCGGTCATGGTCCCGAAGTGGGACGAGTCCAAGTGCATCCAGTGCAACAGCTGCGCCTTCGTGTGCCCGCACGCCACGATCCGCCCGTTCGTCCTCACCGACGAGGAGGTCGCTGCCGCGCCTGAGAACCTGCGCACCCTGGACGCCATGGGCCCCAAGGTCAAGGGCATGAAGTTCACCCTGGCCGTCTCCCCGCTGGACTGCATGGGCTGCTCCGTCTGCGTGAGCGCCTGCCCGAAGGACGCCCTCACCATGGTCCCGACCGAGGCCGAGCTGCCCGAGCAGGACGTCTTCGACTACTGCGTCTCCAAGGTTGCCGAGAAGCCCGAGGCCATCGCTGCCAACACCAAGGGCTCCCAGTTCAAGCAGCCGCTGCTTGAGTTCTCCGGCTCCTGCGCCGGCTGCGCCGAGACCAGCTACGCGCGTCTCGTCACGCAGGTCTGCGGCGACCGCATGTTCATCTCCAACGCCACCGGCTGCTCCTCCATTTGGGGCAACCCCGCTGCCACCGCTCCTTACTGCAAGGACAAGGACGGTCACGGCCCGGCGTGGAACAACTCCCTGTTCGAGGACAATGCCGAGCACGGTCTGGGCATGGCCGTTGGCTATGAGGCCGTTCAGCACAAGCTGATCGCCGCTACCCAGGACATCATCGCTGCCGATGGTCCGTCCGATGAGCTCAAGGCTGCCGGCCAGGCTTGGATCGACTCCGTCAACGACGCCGAGGCCTCCAAGACCGCTGCCGCTGCCTACGTTGCCGAGCTCGAGAAGTGCGGCTGCGATGCTTCCAAGGCGATCCTCGCCGACAAGGCTTACCTCACCAAGAAGTCCTTCTGGATCTTCGGCGGCGACGGCTGGGCCTACGACATCGGCTTCGGTGGCCTGGACCACGTCCTTGCCTCCAACCACAACGTCAACGTCTTCGTCTTTGACACCGAGGTCTACTCCAACACGGGTGGCCAGGCCTCCAAGGCCTCTAACCTCGGCCAGGTCGCGCAGTTTGCTGCCGCCGGCAAGGTGACCAAGAAGAAGACCCTGGCTGAGATCGCCATGACCTACGGCTACGTCTACGTTGCCCAGGTCGCCATGGGTGCCAACCCCGCCCAGACGCTCAAGGCCATCCAGGAGGCCGAGGCCTACGACGGCCCGTCCCTGATCATCGGCTACAGCCCCTGCGAGATGCACTCCATCAAGGGCGGCATGAAGAACTGCCAGCTCGAGATGAAGAAGGCTGTGGACTGCGGCTACTGGAACCTCTACCGCTTCAACCCGGCTGCCGCCGAGGGCAAGAAGTTCTCCCTCGACTCCAAGGAGCCGGCGGGCGGCTACCAGGAGTTCCTGATGAACGAGGCTCGCTACAACCGCCTCACCCGCGAGTTCCCCGAGCGCGCCCAGGAGCTCTTCAAGGAGAACGAGGAGGCTGCCATGGCTCGCTACCAGCACCTTCTCAAGCTCAAGGCCATGTACGCCGACGCGTAAGCAACGCAAGCGCGCTAGCTGCATGATCTGACGCACCCCCGGGCCGGGCCGGAAGCCAACTGCTTTCGGCCCGGTTTTTTGTTGTCGTCGACGGGCTGCGGCTTGCTCACGGGTGCTGCATGGCAACGTGTTAGAGTTGATGAGTTGATGCGCGGCTTGGGGCTGCGCTGGCGAGAAAGGACGAAAATGGCTGATGCTCATCGCGGTCCCAGGTACCAGCTGGCCATGGCGGCTGCCAAGGCCACGCAGGCCGCGCTCACGGCAGCCCATCGCAACGGTGGCCAGCTCCCGGGCGTGATTGCCGAGAAGATTGACCCGCAGATTCTCGCTGATGTGCCGCGGCCCAAGACTTTGGTGTGCGTCTCTGGCACCAATGGCAAGACCACCACCAACAACCTGCTGAACGATCTTCTCGCCGACAACGGATTTGAGGTCGTCAACAACAGGGCTGGCGGCAACGTGGCAAACGGAATTCAGTCGACGCTCATCAGGAACGCAACCATGTCCGGTGGCACGAAGAAGGACATGGCCGTCATGGAGCTCGATGAGCTATCTTTCCGCAAGGTACTTCCGTACCTCACGCCCGACGTCATTCTGGTGACCAACCTTTATCGCGACTCCTTCAGCCGCAACGCCAACCCCGACTTCATCTTCAACGTGATGAGCCACTACGTGAGCCCCAAGACAAAGCTGGTGCTCAACGCGGACGATCTCATTTCCTGCCGCCTGGCGCCGCAGGATGGCAACCGCGTCTACTACTCCATCGGCCGGCTGGCGGATGACACCGCCGAGCCCCAGGGCATCGTCTGCGACCTCACGGCCTGTCCCGTCTGCGGCGGCAAGCTCGAGTACGACTACTGCCACCTGCGCCATCTGGGCCATGCAACCTGCAAGAGCTGCGGCTTTTCCAATCCCGAGCCCGACTACGAGCTGACCGCCCTGGACCGCGACGCCCACTCCTTCGACGTCTGCGAGCGCTCGCACGAGGGGACTCCCACCTACACCTACCGTTACGGAAACTACTCCATCACCAACCTGTACAACCTGTTCTCCACAGTTGTTGTGGCTCGTGAGCTGGGACTTTCTCCCGAGGCAATCGCCGCATCGCTGGAGCGTGGCATCAACGTGACGGCCCTGCGCTACACCGAAGAGCAGGTCGCCGGCAAGCGACTGGTGGCCGTTGCCTCAAAGGGCGAGAACAGCACGGCCACGTCTGTGGCGCTGGACACCATCCGGAAGGAGCCAGGCAGCAAGGCCGTTGTGGTCATGCTGGCCGATGCGCACAAGGCGGCCAACCCCAAGGAGAACGAGTACATAGGCTGGTACTACCAGACCGACTTCGAGTACCTTAAGGACCCCAGCATCAAGCAGGTGGTGGTCCAGGGCGCCACCAACCCCGACCTGCTGCCGCGCCTGCGTCTGGCCGGCATTGACCCGGACAAGCTCACCATGGTGGAGACCCCCGAGCAGGCCGCCGCGGCCGTGGACCCCAGCGGCGTCGACTCCGTCTTCTGGGCCTTTGACATCTACAACGGGCCTGACGTGGAGAAGAGCCGCACGCTTGTGGCTCAGAAGATCAAGGAGGCCGCAGATGCCCGATAGCGCCGGCAAGACCATCGTCGAGGTCCTCTATCCGGAGTACGCAAACCAGGCCGGTGACAACGGCAACGCCATGTACCTGCGCGCCTGCCTGCCTGACGCCACGTTTGTGGAGACCAGCCATGATGACGTGCCGTACTTTGCGGAGCACGTACCCTCGCTGGTCCTTCTCTGCGGCATGTCCGAAGCCCAGCAGGAGAAGACCATTGAGCTTCTGATGCCGTATCGCGACCGTCTGAACGCGCTCGTCGATGCTGGGGTTCCCATGCTCTTCACCGGCAGCGCTCCGGAAGTCCTGGGCACCAAGATTGTGAACCCCGACGGTTCCGAGATTGCTGGCCTGGGGATTCTTGACTTTGTGACCTCCCGCAACATGCCTGATCGCTACCACGACGTAGTCATTGGAGACTTTGTGCCTGCGCCAGGCGAGAAGCCCATCAAGGTCGTTGGCTTCAAGATTCAGTTCACGCAGGTTGAGGGCCACAATCAGGCTGGCTACTTCTGCCACGATGAGGTCGGCTTTGGCCTCAATAAGGGCACTAAGCTTGAGGGCTTCCACAAGAACAACCTCATGGCAACCTGGCTCATTGGCCCGCTGCTGCCGCTCAACCCGGACTTTACGCGCTACCTGCTTGACCTCATGGGTCGAGCAGATGCCCCTCTCGCCTTTGAGGCAGAGGTTCGCGCCGCCTATGACGAGCGCATCAAAACATTCCGCCTGCCCGGCATGGGCTTGGCGTACTAGAAGCGAAAGGACGCCTGCCCGTGAACCCCGTCGTGGTCATACCGTCGTACTGGACCGAGGGCGCGCAGCCCGACGGGCTGGGAAAGCCGGGCGTCTATGACTACGCCACGCCCATTGGCAAGCCGCTCCCGGAGCTTGAGCTGTGCCTCGCGTCGCTTGAGCAGGTGCGCGGCGTCATCAGGGTCATCGTGCTGGTCGTGGCCCCATCGTCCTGCGAGGAGTCTGCACGCGCCCGCGCGAACTCCATCTGTCGCGCGCACATGGACCTGAATCCGCTGGTCATCGGCCAGCAGGAGGCCGCCTACGTCACCGGTGCCGTCGGCCGGATGCTGCCCAACGTGGTGGGGGAGGCCGTTGCCCTGCGCGGCTACGGCGCCATCAAGAACCTTGGCCTTGCCGTCGCCGCCATCATGGGACACGACGTGGCTGTCTTTCTCGATGATGACAACGTGGCCCTCGACCAGGACTTCCTTCTGAACGCCGTCTACGGTCTGGGGTCGCTCAACCGCCAGGGGCAGCACATCAGCGCAAAGAGCGGCTACTTTGTGGACGCCTCTGGCTCGGCACTGCCACGCCCGTCGACGGCCTGGTCGGAGCGCTACTGGTCAAAGGCCGGCGAGTTCACCAAGGTCATGGAGCGCATGCTCTCCGCCACGCGCTTCTCAAGGTCAAACCACATGTGCGGCGGCTGCTGCGCGCTTCATGCGGAGGCCTTTGCCCGTGTGCCGTTTGACCCCTACATCACACGCGGAGAAGACCTTGATTATGTCTTTGACCTGCGCGCCTTTGGTCTGGACGTTTGGTTTGACAATGCCTGGTGCGTTCGCAGCCAGCCGCCCGAGGAGACGGCCAGCGACCCCTCGCTCTTCATGCAGGACACCTATCGCTGGCTCTATGAGTACCGCAAGCTCGAGGCCCTCAACGCGCGGCGAGACCTACGCACCATAACGCGGGAGTCCCTCATGCCCTATCCGGCGCCGTGGGTCTTTCCCGAGGTCCGCCAGCGCGTCTTCAAGACAGCGCACCGTCGCATGATCGCGGGCCCCGACCGCCTCTCCTACCTGCGCATCATTACGCGTGGCCGTCACGAGGCGGAACGCTATGCCCGCTCGTCGTCCACGCGCTACCTCTCCTTTGCCATGGCCTGGCCGGGCATTATGGCGTCGCTCTGGGAGGACCGCTACCTCAAGGCGACCATCCTCAAGACCGGCGAGCTTGAGCCCATCCTGCAGAAAGTCACGCCGGCAGACCTCTCCGGCAACCTTGGAGGAGACCTATGAGAATAACCACCCAGCGGTCGGTCAGGGGGACAAACGCCCTTCTCGCCGTCGTCCTTGGGGTATCCATGCTGGTGCTGGCATGGGGAATCTCCGTCGGCAACGTGTACGTGGCCATCTTCGTGGGCGTTGTGGCGGCCCTCTGCTTTGTGCTGGTGGGCACCGTCAACCTGGCGCCTGACGACTCCCGCTCCGAGGCCACCGAGCGCACCCTGCGCGTGGCCGTGGGCACGCTCGAGCACCTGCGTGGCGGCCTCACCGCCGACAACGCCCAGGCCATCTGCGCGCTGCTGCTGCCCGAGACCAACGCCACGGGCATCGCCATCACCAACATGACGCACGTCCTGGCCTGTGCGGGCTCCGTTGACCCGGCCTTTGCCGCAGGATCCGAGAACGCCCCGTCCACCATCGAGGTCCTGGAGAGCAAGCGCATGGAGACCTTCGCCGCGGTGGACAAGGAGGACGGCAAGGACATCCGCCGCCTGGGTCCCATCGGCCGCCGCGGGGACCATACCTACGGTGTGGTGGTTCCCCTCCTGGTGCAGGACAAGGCCGTGGGCACCGTCAAGTTCTACTACGCCCGCGACCTCGACATCGACCGCACGCAGCTGGCCATTGGCCAGGGCCTGGGCTCCCTTCTCTCCACGCAGCTCTCGGCCTATGAGCTTGACCTGCAGGCCGAGCTCACGGCCCGCGCCGAGGTCAAGGCCCTGCAGGCGCAGATCAACCCGCACTTCCTCTTCAACACGCTGAACACCATCGCGTCGCTGTGCCGCACAGACCCCATGAAGGCCCGCGACGTGCTGCGCGCCTTCTCGACGTTCTACCGCCGCACGCTCGAGAGCTCCGAGAAGACGCTCATCCCGCTTGAGCAGGAGCTTGAGCAGACCCGCCGCTACCTCACCATCGAGAAGGCGCGCTTCGGCGAGGGCCGCATCGTTGAGAGCGAGCACGTGGAGCCGGGCTGCGAGAAGCTGCCCGTGCCGTCCTTCCTGGTTCAGCCCATTGTGGAGAATGCCGTTCGCCACGCCATGAGGGACACCGGTCCACTGAATATTGACATTCACGTGGCGGCCGACGGTGATGATATTCTTATTGCCGTCGCCGACGACGGTCTTGGAATGACCCAGGAGGTGGCGGACCGTCTGCTCGAGAAGCCCGCAACCATGGGCGCGTCCGGGCAGAAGGGCACGGGCATGGCCCTGCGCAACGTCGCCGAGCGCATCGAGCGCTTCTTTGACGCTGGCTCGGGCGTCGAGGTCGTGTCCAAGCCTGGCGAGGGCACCTGCGTCACGCTCAAGCTCCTGGGCGCACGCCTTAACCTCGCACGTAAGAACTAGATCGCATCGGCGTGAGCCGAGAAACAAGCGTCCTTGCGGACGCAACAGGGGGATTTGCACATGCGCGCAATGATCGTTGACGACGAGGCTCCCGCTCGCTCCGAGCTGCGTTACCTGCTTGAGGAGACGGGCCGCATCGACGGCATCATGGAGGCACCCAGCGCCCGCGAGGCCGTGGAGCGCCTGATGGACGGCAAGGTGGACGTCATGTTCCTGGACATCCAGATGCCCAAGACGTCCGGAATGCAGCTGGCCGAGGCCCTGCACAAGCTCAAGAACCCGCCAGCCATCGTCTTTGTGACGGCCTACAGCGAGTACGCGCTCGACGCCTTTGGCGTGGATGCCGTCGACTACCTGATGAAGCCCGTCGAGCCTGAGCGCCTGACGCAGGCCCTCGACAAGGTCCAGGGCCGCATGAAGCCCGAGGAGCCGCAGAACCACTCCGCCGTGGAGCGCATCCCGGTGGTCAAGAGCGGACGCAAGGTGCTGGTGCCCATCGACCGGATTCGCTACATCGAGGCCAAGGACGACTACTCCTGCATCTACACGGACGTCGACAGGTTCCTCTCCACCATCAGCCTAGCCAAGCTCGAGCAGAAGCTTGCGCCGCACGGCTTTTTCCGCGTGCACCGTGGCTACATCGTCAACCTTGAGTATGTCGAGGACGTCGAGGTCATCTCCTCCGGCATCCTCCAGCTGGGCATCAACGGCATCGAGGGCAAGAAGATCTCCGTCTCCCGCCGCCGCGTGGTCGCGCTCAAGCGCGCACTTGGGCTGTAGGTGACTCCGTTGTCTCTCATGCGCTACGACATCATCTCCGACACCCATGGCTTCCTGGAGCCCGACCTTCTCGACCAGCTCCAGGGCGCGGACGTCATCGTGCATGCGGGCGACATCTGCTCCGGCGCGGACTACCGCACCCTGCAGAAGATTGCTCCCGTGCAGATGTGCCTGGGCAACAACGACTGGGCCTACGAGTACGGTCCCGAGGTCAAGACGCGAAAGGTCTTCTTCTCCAGTGGGCTGAGGTGGCAGGTGGTGCACTATCGCCAGCACCTCAACCTGCTCAAGTGCGACGTTGCCATCTGCGGCCACACGCACAAGCCCTTTGTGGAGCGCGATGAGTGGACGGGCACGTTGGTCATGAACCCGGGCAGCCCCACGTACCCGCGCGGCAGCAAGCCCTCCATGGGTCGCATCCTCTGCGAGGACGGCCGCGTCGTCGACGCCCAGATCATCGAGCTCTAACCCCGACAGACAACGGGGACAACAGGGACGTTGACAACCACCCGGTAAAGGGGCCACCTCTGGCCCTCAAATTGGGGACGTGTTCAAATTTGCGCAAAAACGAACACGTCCCAAATTTGCGCAAATTTGAACACGTCCCCAATTTGCGCGTCTCCGCTGTCAGGTCACTGGCGGGGATGAAGGCCTTCCTCGTCCATGAAGGCAGGGGCGATGACCTTGGTGAAGAAGACCAGCCAGATCAGGGAGACGCAGAAGCCGGCAATGACGTCCGAGGCGTAGTGGACGCCCAGGTAGATGCGGCTGATGCCCACCATCACGATGATCAGGCCAAACAGACAGCACCACACGTGGCGCATGATGTCGTCTCGCTCGTACTTCCAAATCATCCAGATGAGAAGCCCGTAGAACGCCATGGAGATCATTGAGTGACCCGAGGGAAAGCTGTAGCTGCCCTCCACGGCCAGGCGGTACCCGTCGGGCCTCGGCCTCTGCACGATGAACTTGAGCACCTGGTTGAGCACGAGCGCCCCCACCACGTTGGCGCACACGCAGCGCCCAGGCGCCTTGCCCGGCGCAAACGCAGCCACCACCAGGGCCATCACCAAGATCACGGCCACGGAGGAAAGCGACGTGAAGCCCTCCATGATGGGCGTCATGGTGTCTGACCTCAGCGTGACCACAAAGAAGCGGTAGGCCATGGAGTCCAGGGTCATGATCTCACCCTCGGCTACCTCTCTCAGCAGCCACACAAACACCAGCGCGGCGAAAAGCACCACGATGGTTCGAACGTTGTTTCTCGCATACGAAAGGACGCCCTGGGCCAGGCCCTGGGCGTCCCTCCTGGTATTGTTGCTTAAAGCCATGAAACTCCTAGAGGTAAGGCTCGATCTCTGCGATCAGGGCCTGCTTGGGCATGTTTCCAACAACAGTATGCACGGGCGCGCCGTCCTTGAAGAGCATGAGCGTGGGGATGGAAACAATGCGGAACCGCGCGGCAAGGTCTCCCTCGTCGTCAACGTTGCACTTGTAGACGTTCATGCGGTCGCCAAACTCCTGCGCGACCTCCTCGACGACGGGTCCCAGCGCGCGGCACGGGCCGCACCACGGCGCCCAGAAGTCCACGAGGACGGGCTTTGCGGACTCGGAGAGGACGAGGTCGAACTCTGCACCGGTAATGGTCTTGGACATGATGGCTCCCTTCGCGGGCACTGTTTTTGCTTGTGTGCCTTATACCCAGAACTAAACTGGAGGACACACGGCAACGGCGGTTGCGGCGCGGCAGGCGAGAAGCCCGTCCGACCCAAAGCCCATCCCAAGGCAAATCGGAGGCCCCATGGCATCGGAGCGCGAGCAGAGGCGCCAGGCGTACCTGGACAAGACGAGGTCGGAGGTGGCCTCACTGGTGGCGCGCGGCGTGCGCATGGGCGGCAACGCCTTCTCGCCGGTGCTGCTGGCAAAGGGCGAGCTCACGGCCGAGGAAGCTGCGGGCGCCGAGCCCTTCTCGGGTGCTGACGGGGCCGCGCTCAAGGCGTCGCTCAAGGCGCTGGGGTATGCGCCGGAGGACTGGGAGACGCTGGTGGCGGTGGACGCCGACGGCGCGCCGCTTGCTCCAGACCTCATGCGCCTTGCCGTGGCCACGCTCGACCCCGCCACGCTCATCTGCTGCGACGAGACCGCCACGCAGGCCGTCCGCGACGCCTACGCAGAGGAGCTCTCTGGCCTGGAGGACCTCAACGAGGCCCTTCTCCCCGCCGGCATGGTGGCCCACGTCTGCGGCGTGCGCTTCCTCAACCTGGGTGGCTTTGCCGCGGCGCTCGCGGATCCCCGCCAGAAGCAGGTCATGTGGGCCCGTCTGAAGCAGGTTCCGCCGCTTGCGGAGCCATATTAACCGTTCACCGAGCACGTCCGTTGCCGTAAAATGAAGCTGGTATGTGACTGGCCGCCCTGCCTGTGCTCCGCGGCGCCGGCGCCAGCCCTAGCGACTCCGTCAAAAGGAGGACATGCACATGTCTTGCACCACCGCACCCATCGACGCAACCCAGACCACCGAGTGGGCCGCCCTCGCCGCCCACCAGAAGGAGATGGCCGACGGCTTTACCCTCAAGGAGGAGTTCGCCAAGGACGCGCAGCGCGTGGAGAAGTTCTCCTACGACATGGACGACCTGCACTTTGACCTCTCCAAGAACCTGATTGACGAGAAGACCGTCGAGCTTCTCTGCGGCCTTGCCCGTGCGGTCAAGCTCGAGGAGCGCCGCGACGCCATGTTCGGCGGCGAGCACATCAACACCACCGAGGACCGCGCCGTCCTGCATACCGCGCTGCGCCGCCCGGCCTCCGACAAGGGCAAGTTCGTCGTGGACGGCCAGGACACCGTGGCCGACGTCCATGAGGTCCTCGACCGCATGTACGCCTTTGCCAAGAAGGTTCGCTCCGGCGAGTGGAAGGGTGTCACCGGCAAGCGCATCGAGCACGTCATGAGCATCGGCATCGGCGGCTCCGACCTGGGTCCCGTCATGGTCTACGAGGCCCTGAAGCCTCTGGCCGACGCTGGCATTGACTGCCGCTACGTCTCCAACATCGACCCCAACGACATGGCCGAGAAGGTCCGCGGCCTGGACCCCGAGACCACCCTGTGCATCATCGTCTCCAAGACCTTCACCACGCTGGAGACCCTGACCAACGCACGCGAGGCCAAGACCTGGCTGCTCGAGACCCTGCGCGCCGCCGGCGCCATCGACGGCTCCGCCGAGCAGGACGCCGAGGCCATCCGCAAGCACTTTGTGGCCGTCTCCACCGCGCTTGACCTTGTCGCCGACTTTGGCATTGACCCTGAGAACGCCTTTGGCTTCTGGAACTGGGTCGGCGGCCGCTACTCCGTGGACTCCGCCGTGGGCCTCTCGCTGGTCATTGCCTTTGGCCCTGAGCGCTTCCAGGAGTTCCTGGCCGGCTTCCACGACATGGACCACTACTTCAAGAACACCCCGCTGGAGAAGAACGTCGTCGCGCTCATGGGCCTCATGAACGTCTGGTACGTCAACTTCTGGGGCATGGGCAGCCATGCCGTCCTGCCGTACAACCAGTACCTGCACCGCTTCCCGGCCTACCTGCAGCAGCTCACCATGGAGTCCAACGGCAAGTCCGTGCGCTGGGATGGCACCCCGGTGACCTCCGCCACCGGCGAGGTCTTCTGGGGCGAGGCCGGCACCAACGGCCAGCACGCCTTCTACCAGCTCATTCACCAGGGCACCCGCGCCATCCCGGCCGACTTCATCGCCTTTGTGAACACGCCCAACCCCACCAAGGACGCCGGCCAGGACGTCCACGAGCTCTTCCTGGGCAACTTCCTCGCCCAGACCAAGGCCCTCGCTTTTGGCAAGACGGCCGACGAGGTCCGCGCCGAGGGCACGGCCGAGTGGATGGTTCCCGCCCGCGTGTTTGACGGCAACCGCCCGACCACGTCCATCTTTGGCTGCGAGCTGACCCCGCACGCCCTGGGCGAGCTCATCGCGCTCTACGAGCACATCACCTTTGTCGAGGGCACCGTCTGGGGCCTTGACTCCTATGACCAGTGGGGCGTCGAGCTGGGCAAGCAGCTGGCCAAGCAGATCACCCCGGCCTTCCACGACGATGCGGCCCTGGCCCAGCAGGACGCCAGCACGCAGGCGCTTATCGCCTACTACCGCGCGCACCGCAAGTAGCGGCCGCTCCGGCGTGCCGGCATCCGGCGAGAAGGGCTTCTCGCCAAACAGCAGATGGAAATTGACGGAGGCCCCGGGGACGTAGTCCCTGAGGCCTCCACTTTGGCAGCTGCCAAGCTCTGATGCTCTACAGTGCGAGGGCACGCGTTTCGCGAACTCCGACGTGCGCTCGCTCCCTGCACGGTTACTATGGTTCCCGGAGCCGGGCCGCCTAAACAGGCCCGCTTTCCGCCGACAATTCCTCCATGACCCAAGGAGACAAAGCCATGGCCAAGAAGAAGACCGCCCGCAAGGTGCGCCCGGTGTCCGCCGAGCCCTCCCACAAGTTTGATGACGAGAAGTACGACGGCCTGCGCTTCTCCGCAACATACGACTACGGTGAGCTAGCGCTTTCCAAGGCGGCCTCCTACCTGGGCGGGCAGAAGGCTCGCATTGCGTCCTTTGCGGTGTCCATGGCGTGCCTGGCGCTGATGATCATTGTTCTGCTCGCGGACGCCAACAACCTGGCGCCGGCCATCGTGCTGCTGGTGCTGTCCATGGCCGGCACGGTGGTCTCCACCAACTGGCACAACATGCAGACCAACTACGCGCGCAACAGCAGCCTGGGCTTCAAGGGCGCCACCACGCGCCGTCACGTGGCTGTGACCCAGACGGCCATCCACGTGGCCGACGAGTCCGGCGCCGAGGAGTGCTACAACCTCTCTGACCTGCGTAGCGTTTCTGCCGACGACGATGGCCTGCTGGCTGGCTTCGGCGGTCGCCGCTACGCCTACGTGCCAGCGTCGTCCATGAGCGCGAGCCGTTTCAAGGAGCTTGTCCGCGAGCTTGAGGCCGCCAGGCGCTAGGTGCCGCGTGTGTGGCGTCGTCCGGAGCGTGGCTTTCTGGTGGACGCCGTCCGCGCGTCGTGGGCGTCTGGTAGAGTAGTCGACAAGAGCGCGTTCGATGGGTTCGGGCGACGTCACACCTCGAACCTGGTCAGGGCCGGGAGGCAGCAGCCATAAGGGGCCTCTGGCGGGTGCCCGTTCCCATCGAGCGCGCTTTTTTGCTGCCCTGCGGCCTTGGCTGCGGGGCGGTTCTGTATCTGGGCCTCGTCGCGTGCTTCTCGCCTCGCGTCTGTGCGCACTATCAAAGGGAGACCAATGGGCTTCGTCGACTTCATCATGAACCTGCTGCGC
>CAJMPT010000046.1 GCA_905215465.1 uncultured bacterium
CGAACGTCTTGGTGATCTCGGAAATCTCGGCGCGGAACTCATCCTCGACGCCGTCCTTACGGTTCAAGACCACAGGAATTGCGCCCTCGCGAGCGAGCTGCAGCGCGATGCCCTTGCCAATGCCCTTGAAGCCGCCGGTGACGAAGACGACCTTGCCCTCAAGATGAAGATCCATGATGTGCTCCTTACTCGCTGCCCGACCATTGCGGGCAATTACGGACGTGGGCCCTCGGGGGAAGGCCCGGCAAAACGCGGCCCCCGCCGCGGTAAAGCCAAGATGTGCGGGCGCCGGCGTATCGCAGGCACCGACGCCCGTGAAGAGGCGCCGCGGCAAGGCATGGATGAGCCGGGCGCCAGGAAAAAACGAAAAGCGAGCGTTACATGTAGTTGCAGAGGTGCGGCAGCGCCGTCTCGGTGTAGCCAAGCGCCTCCGCACAGGTGGGCTCGCCGTTGCAGACGCGGATGATCTGGTCTATGAGCTCATCTCGGAGCTCTTCCATCGACTGCGGGCCGTAGATGGTTGCCTGGGCATCGAAATCGATGTTGTCGGCCATGGTGCGGGCCGTGCGGCCGTTGGCGGTCAGGCGCAGCACCGGTGCGATGGCGTTGCCTGTGGGCGTGCCCAGGCCCGTCGAGAAGACCACGAGCTGACAGCCGCCGGCGATGATGCCGCCGACGCTGGAGGGATCGTTGCCCGGGGTGTCCATGACAACAAGCCCCTGGTGAGAAGCAATGTGCGCGGCATAGGGGTAAACAGCGTTGATGGTCGAGTGGCCCGCCTTGTGGATACAGCCCAAAGACTTCTCCTCGAGCGTGGTGAGACCTCCCGCCATGTTGCCGGGGCTCGGGTTGCCCTCGCGCATCTGGGCGCCGAACATCTGCACGTACTTCTCGTAATCTCGCACGATCTTGAGCACCTGCTCGCCCACCTCGGGCGTGGCGGCGCGGCGCGCCAGAATGTGCTCGCCTCCAAAAAGCTCGGGAGTCTCGCACAGAACCGTGGTGGCGCCCTGGGCAACCATCCAGTCGGAGACCTCGCCGATCAGCGGGTTTGATCCGAGACCGCTGGAGGTGTCGGAGCCACCGCAGTTCGTTCCGAAGATCAGCTCATCGACGCCGCACTCCTCGCGCTCGCAAAGGGAGGCCTCGCGCACGAGCTCGCGGGCGATGCGCGTACCCTCCTCGACCGCGCGGATAGACCCGCCGACCTCCTGGATGATGAGGGTGCGCACCTCTTTGTTCGTGCGCTTGGCGATGGCGTCGACCACCAGGTCGTTCTGGCAGCCCTCGCAGCCCAGCGAAACGGCGAGAACAGAATAGATGTTGGGGTTCGCGGCAAGGCCCGCCAGGGTATCCACCGTCATCTGCTGGTCAATGTTGACCTGGCTGCAACCGTTCTGGTTGTGGAAGGTGACGCAACCCTCCACGGAGCGGGCGATCCGCTCGGTGGTGTCCGACGCGCAGATGCTCGTGGGCAGGATGAGAACGTGGTTGCGGATGCCCACCTGACCGTCCGAGCGGCGGTATCCCATAAAAGTACGGGTGCACTTAGTCGAAACGGCTTTCCGCTCGGACGCGGAAGCGACGTCCTCGACCGCAGCGCCCTCGAGATCGTCTGAGCTCTCGCAGTTCTGCGTGTGCACGTGCTGGCCGCGCTTGATGTCTCTGGTCGCCACGCCGATGAACTCGCCGTACTTGACAACATTCTGACCCGCGGCGATATCGACGCGCGCGATTTTATGGAAGAGGGGAATATCCTCAGTCGCAACGAACGTGGCAAGGCCGCCCTCGCGCGCGGGGTAGCGGACCTCATCGCCGGCCTTAAGCGGATAGATTGCGATGACGACATTGTCCTTGTCGTCGATAAGGACCGCGTTTCGGCCTTCCTGCATGCCCTCAGACATCCGATCTCCTTAGTAGACGGCAGGCCCTGCCCCCGCCTCGCCTTAATGCCGTTCGTATATGCGAACGGCATTCGGTTTTCTTGTTGTTGAGGGTAGCACTTTTTGCTCTGCTAAGTATTGGCTTGGCGAACGGCTTGTTTTTAACTGTAAACGGCGTTCGTATTCACGAACAAAAAGAAGATTGAGCGTTAAGATAGCTAAAAATGACTAAGGAGCTTGAATGGCAATTTCGGAAGAAACCGCGGGGCACCGCGCGACGCTCAGGGTATTGGCAATTCTCGACGCTCTTGCCGCCAATCAGAAGGGCCTTACCATGGCCGAGATCTGCCGCGAGCTCGGCGCGCCGAAAAGCAGCTTGTTTCCCATCCTGCACACCATGGCAGACACGGAGTACATCGCCTACGACGAAGACACCATGCGTTACTCGATCGGGCTGCGCACCTATCTGCTGAGCAAGGCTTTCGACCGCGGCGCAATGGGACTGCCGCTCATAGAGGGCGAGATGAGGCGCGTGGTCGACACCTGCAACGAAACCTGCCAGGCAGGCACGCTCGACCATGGACGCGTGCTCTATATCGTACGAGTCGACTCCCCGCAGCGCATTCGTCTTTCGTCTGAAATCGGCAAGACGCTGCCCGCCCACTGCACCGCCATCGGCAAGGCGATCCTGAGCCAACTGAGCGACGGCGAGGCAATCAACTCGCTTGTTTTGCCACTCGAGCGACCCACCGAGCATGCCGTGAAAACGCCCGAGGAGCTACTCGCCCAGCTTGCCGAGACGCGGGCGACGGGTTTTGCGCACGACCGCCAGGAGGTGCTCGAAGGGGTCGAATGCCTCGCCGTGCCCATCCGCAGGAGCAACGGGCGTTGCTTTGGCATGAGCGTCTCGGTGCCCGCATACCGCCTCGACGCAGCCAAGAAAGACCTCATCAAACAGGCGCTCTCCGACGCCAAGGACCGTCTCGAAGCCGCTTCTATATAAAGAGGCCGTCAAGCCGCTCAGCGTCTCCAGCAGGGAGTGCCCGTACGCAGGATGCGGCAGAAATCGCGGCAGAGACAACTGGAACAGCTCGCGTGGCTCGACGGCTGCGGCTCACCAAAAAGGCCGACGACCGCCGTCACCGACTTCGTCGGCGTCATGAGCAGCGATTTCGACAGCGTGATGCCGAGCTTGCGCTGCGCGTCGAGCGTAGACAGCAGCACCGGCTGCGCGGAGAGCGGCATGTCCCCGTAGCCGGGGCTGAAGCGGAAGTTCGTGTAAAGCCCCCGCTCGTGCGCCGCCGCGACGATGCTTGCCTCGCAAGCATCGGCAGCCCGCTCGACCGCCGTGGTGCCCGCCGCGTCGAAGATCACCTGCGCGACGGGGTCAGTGAGCGAAAGCCTCCTGAGCTCTCGCTCAACACCCATACCCACCGTTACCGCCATGACGCCCACGGCAGCGGCGCCCGCAAGGTGCTTTTGAATCGACTCTCCCTCGAGCCGCAGAGAGGCGCCCGCGAGCTGGACCGAGGGCACGCCCTCGCCCGTCGGCTCTCGGCCGGCCACCTCGAAGACCTCCCACGCCCCCGCGGGCCGCGCGACGGTGAGGCAACGCGCCACGACCTCGTCGATGCGCGCGTCCAGCTCGTTTGTGAGCCTCTGGCCGGCGTAACCCATATAGCGAAGGACCTCCGCCCGATCGACGGAGGCCACCTCGTACTTCTCGACGGTGAGCGCCACGCGCTTCTCCCCTACCGGGCCAGGTAGCCGCAGCCCGCAAGCGCCTCATAGGCGGCAGCGGCGATGGCCGGCTTGTTCATGCTGTAGATGTGCAGGCCGTCGACGCCGTTGGCCGCAAGGTCCTCGAGCTGCTCGCAGGCGTACTCGATGCCGGCTCGCGCCTGGTCGGTCGGGTCGTCGCCGGCGTGGACGAGCCTCTTGACCACCTTGGCGGGAATGGAGGCGCCGCAGGTGAAGGCCATGCGCTGGATCTGCTTCACGCTGGTGAAGGGCATGATGCCCGCCACGACGGGCAGCTTCACGCGGTGGCGCAGGCACTGCTCGCGGAAGCGGTAGAAGTCCTCGTTGTCAAAGAAGAGCTGGGTGACCAGGTAGTCCGCGCCGGCCTCCTGCTTGAGGTAGAGGCTGTGGTAGCTCTCCTCCACGTCCGGGGACTCCACGTGGCCCTCCGGGTAGCACGCCGCGCCGATGCACAGGTCGGGGGTCTGCTCGCGCAGGTAGGCAATGAGGTCGGACGCGTGCGAGAAGTCCTTGGCCTCTCGTCCGGGGCGGCGGTCTCCGCGCAGGGCGAGCACGTTCTGGACGCCCGACTCGCGCAGCTGGGCCACATAGGCGTCAACGTCGGCCTCGGTGGAGCCCAGGCAGGTGAGGTGGGCCAGGGCCGTCACGCCGAGGTCGCGCTCGAGGGAGGCGGCGATGGACACCGTGTTCTCGGAGTTGCCGGAGCCGCCGGCGGAGTAGGTGACGGAGATCCAGTCGGGCTTGTCCTGGGCAAGGGCACTCGCCACCTCGTAGGCCTTCTCGAGGGGGAGGTCTCCCTTGGGCGGGAAGATCTCAAAGGAGAAGGTCTGCTTGGACGCGAGCTTGTCGGTGATCTTCATTCTTCTGGGCCTTTCTGGTCATACGGTGCTGGCATGGTATCCCATGCGGGTTACGGGCGCATGAACGAGGGCATGCGGCCCTCGCTCGTGGCCTGGGCGACGTCCAGGAGCGCGTGGGCGACGGAGTCCTCGTTCGCGGGGCCCACGTGCCAGCGCGCCGCCTCCCTGACGGCGGGAACGGCGTTGGCAACCGCCACGGAATTGGGGTAGTGCGAGAGGAGGCCGAGGTCGTTCTCCGCGTCTCCAAAGCAGCAGACCTCGTCCGGGGAGAGGCCCAGCCGCTCCATGAGGAAGTCTCCGCCGTGCTCCTTGCCAAACCCCTTGGGCGTGAGGTCCAAGTGGCCCACCCCGGGCATGGGGCAGGTGAAGTCAATCTTGTCGAACCTGACCTGGAGCATGTCCTTGATCTGGAGCGCGCGGGAGAACTCCGAGCAGGTCACGCGCACGTTTGCCTTGAAGCAGGGCTCGGCGGGAACCTTAGGCAGCGTCTGCTCCACGTGCCAAAAGCTGTCCGGGTGGGCAAGCACGAAGTCAAGGGGCGCGCCCACGGCCATCTTCTGGCCGCCGTACTCCACCACCAGGTAGGCATCAGGCACGTCGGCCAGCGCCTCGCGGACGCCCTCGAGCTCCTCGCGCGCGATGGGCGTGGAGTCCACCAGCCCGCCGTCAAGGTAGACCAGCTGCCCGTTGCTCGTCACCGCCGTGGAGTAGGCGCGGGCATCCCCCGCGAACATGACGTCGAGGTCGCGGTAGATGCGGCCGGTGGCCGGGGCAAAGTGGACTCCGGCATCCTGGAGCGCGTGGATTGCCTCAAGGGCAAAGGACGTGGCTATGTGCTGGTCTCCCTGCCAGAGCAGGGTGGAGTCAAGGTCGGAGAGCACGAGCTTGATCATGGGTCCTCCCAGGGTTGGGCGACCGCCGCTCGGTCGCACACCCGAGTCTAGCGGACGTGGGGCGCTACGGCCCCAGGACAAAGACCAACAGGCAGGCGGCTATGGAGGGGCCAAGCGGGATGCCGCCCGCAGCCGCGGCATCCGGGCGAAAGGCCCTCCCGGCCAGCCACGCCACCCCGTGGGCGCAGAGCCCCACCGCGCAGGAGGCCTCCACCAGCGCAAGCCCCCAGACGGGCCCGGTCCAAAGCGCCGAGGCCGCCAGGAGCTTGACGTCTCCCCCGCCGACCCCCGCGCCTCGTCCCAGGACAACGCCCAGCCTCGCGGCGGCAAGCATCAGAAGAAGCACGGCAAACGCCCCGGCGACGCCCTCGGCGAGCCGCTCCGCGACCTTCTCGCCTGACCCGCAGACCAGAAGCCACGAGAGCGCGACGGACGCGACGCAGCCGTTTGGGATGATGCGCCACGCAAGGTCGCTCAGGGCCGCGACGGCAAGCGCCGCACCCAGAAGGGCCGCCGCCCCACACCTAATCAGCTCCACGAGAGCCTCCCTCCCAACGTGACAAGGACCCCTTGCCGCCCCGCCGCCGCGGCGAGGTGGAAGAAGGCTACCCGAAGGCAAAAAACGGTGCCGAGGGGGCCAGACGCGCAAAACCGCTGGATTCGCCTGCCCCTGCAAGCGGGGACAGGACGCTTACGACATAAGTCCTTGCACGGATGGCGCCAAGGCCGCAGAGCGCCCAGGCATTCACGAGAGGAGGCCGTGCCAGGGGCCGCAAGAAACCCGTCAGCGTTGCGCAAGCGCAAGGTCATGCCGCAGACGGCAGGCATTCCTCGGCGAGCGGAGGCGCGGACCGCAAGTCCGCTTGCCAAGTATGCCGAAGGTGACTTGTTTAATATGTGTGACCTCGAGTTGTAGAACAGAAGTTCTATGTTGCGCGACTATACTTCTCGCCCACTGACACGCCAAGTTGACGCAGGAGGGGCAGCATGACGGACTGGCTCGTGAGGACGTTTGTCCCAGATTCCGAGAACGTTGGGGATCCTCAGGTCCGCACCAGGTACGGCCTGGTGGCAAGCATCGTCTGCATTGCGTGCAACGTGGCGCTGTGCCTTGCCAAGGGCGCAGTGGGCATAGCCACGGGCTCGGTCTCCGTGGTGGCCGACGCGGTGAACAACCTCTCGGACGCCTCCAGCAACGTGGTGAGCCTCCTGGGATTCAAGCTCGCCAGCAAGCCCGCCGACGAGGACCACCCCTACGGCCACGGGCGCTTTGAGTACCTGGCCGGCCTGGTGGTGGCCGTGCTGGTCACCGCCATCGGCGTGAACCTCGTCATGGAGTCCATGGCAAAGATCGCAAACCCCGAGGCAACGGAGTTTGGCATTGCAACCGTGGTCGCCCTCGTCGCCTCCATGGCGGTCAAGCTCTGGATGGCCGCCTTCAACCGCACGCTCGGCCGCAAGATCTCCTCCGAGACCCTGGCCGCCACGGCCGCGGACAGCAGAAACGACGTCATCACCTCCGCCGCGGTGCTTGCGGCCGCCATTGCCTCCCAGCTCTGCGGCGTGGACCTTGACGGATGGGCGGGCCTTGCCGTGGGCATCTTCATCTGCTGGAGCGGCTTTGGCCTGGTGAGGGACGCCATCAGCCCGCTTCTTGGCCGCGTCCCGGACCCCGAGCTCATAGACCAGATCAGGTGCAAGATCCTCTCGTACCCCGGCGTCCTGGGCACGCACGACCTCATGGTCCACGACTACGGCCCCGGCCGCCAGTTTGCCAGCGCCCACGTGGAGATGGCCGGCGAGGAGGACCCCTTTGCCGCCCACGACACGCTCGACAACATCGAGCAGGACTTCAAGCGCGAGATGGGCCTGGTCATGACCCTGCACTACGACCCCATCGTCACCAACGACCCGCAGGTCAAGGACATGCGCCACTGGATCGACCTGCACGTGCGAAGCATCGACCCGCGCCTCTCCATCCACGACCTGCGCTGCGTGCCCGGCCCCACCCACACCAACGTGATCTTTGACTGCGTGCGCCCGCACGACCTGCCCATGACCGACGCCGAGCTCAAGCAGCGCATCCAGGCAACCGTATCGGAGCGTTGGCCGGAGGCCGTCTGCGTGATAAACATAGACTCCAGCTACGTCTCCTCCGCGCAGTAGGCGCGGAGGAGACGCCCAGACCCAGGAGGCCACATGCCCAACGTGAGCTACAAGTCCAAGCAGATGATCGTCATGAGGCGAGACCTAAAGATGCGCAAGGGCAAGATCGCCGCCCAGGCGGGCCACGCCTGCGTCGAGGCCACCCTCATGGCCCTTGCCCGCGAGGGACGGCTCGACCAGATTCGCGCAACCCAGGACTGGGTCTACGTTGACCACGCCGAGCAGGACCGCTCCCCCCTCACCGACTGGTTTGACGCCGGCGTGGCCAAGGTCTGCGTCTACGTGGACGGCGAGGAGGCGCTTCTGGACCTTGCCGCGCGCGGCCGCGAGGAAGGCTTTGCCGTGGCGCTCATCCGCGACGCGGGCATGACGGAGTTCCACGGAGAGGCCACCTTCACCTGCCTGGCCTTTGAGCCGCTCCCCGCAGAGAAGATCGACCCCCTCACCGGAGACCTGCCCCTCTACTAGGCCGCAGCCCCACAGCCACCCGCGCCCACGCCGGCGAGAAGCACGCACTTCTCGCCGGCGTGTTGCATTTGGGCCTTGCCGGAATGTTAATTCCCACCACAGCGCTAGGTTTTTTCTAATTCCTACTTGTGTGAGGGGTTTATGCGTGCCATCCTACCAACCAACGAGCACGACCGCCCGCGGGCGGCATACCTCGTTACCAGAAAAGCTGCATAGCTAGGAGGCACCAAATGCGTACTGCTCGCAAGATTGAGACCCTCATTGGTTCCACGCCCCTCGTGGACCTCTCCGACCTCGCCAATGGCAACGCAACCATCCTCGGCAAGTACGAGGCCACCAACCCCGGCGGGTCCATCAAGGACCGCATCGCCAAGGCCATCGTCGAGGACGCCGAGAAGAACGGCCGCCTTGCCCCTGGCGGCACCATCATCGAGCCCACCAGCGGCAACACCGGCGTCGGCCTGGCCATGGTCGCTGCCGAACGCGGCTACAAGCTCATCCTCACCATGCCCGAGACCATGTCCATCGAGCGCCGCAAGCTCGCGGCTGCCTATGGCGCCCAGATCGTGCTCACGCCGGGTGCCGACGGCATGAAGGGCGCCATCGCCAAGGCCGACGAGATCCACGAGGCCACCCCGGGCTCCATCATCGCCGGCCAGTTCGTCAACCCCGCCAACCCGCGCGCCCACTACAAGACCACCGGCCCCGAGATCTGGGCCGACACCGAGGGCACCGTCGACGCCATCGTCGCGGGCGTGGGCACCGGCGGCACCATCTCCGGCACTGCCAAGTTCCTGAAGGAGCACAAGCCCGAGGTCTACGCCGTCGCCGTCGAGCCCGCCGAGAGCCCCGTCCTCTCCGGCGGCAAGCCCGGTGGCCACAAGATCCAGGGCATCGGCGCTGGCTTTGTCCCCAAGAACTACGACGCCGGGGTCATCGACGAGGTCCTGCCCGTCTCCTCCCCCGATGCCATCGCTACCAAGAAGTCCCTCTCCGAGAAGGCCGGCCTGCTGGTGGGCATCTCCGCCGGCGCTGCCGTCACCGCCGCCATCAAGCTGGCCGAGCGTCCCGAGTTTGTCGGCAAGACCATCGTGGCCATCCTGCCCGACACCGGCGAGCGCTACCTCTCCATGGACCTCTAATGCTTGGCACGCTCCGCGAGGACATAACCAGCGTCATCGAGCGCGACCCCTCCGTGCACTCGACGGCGGACGTCATCTTCTGGCACACCGGCATGCACGCCGTCTGGGCCTACCGCCGCGCCCACTGGCTCTGGGAGCACGGCGCCCACACGCTGGCCTCCCTCGTCTCCCGACACACGCGCAAGCGCTACGGGGTGGAGATTCACCCGGCGGCCCAGATCGGCCGCAGGTTCATGATTGACCACGGCATGGGCATCGTCATTGGCGAGACCTCCATCATCGGCGACGACTGCCTCATCTACCAGGGCGTCACCCTTGGCATGACCGGCAAACACGGCGGCAAGCGCCACCCCACCCTGGGCAACAACGTCATGGTGGGCGCCGGGACCATCGTGCTGGGAGACATCTACGTGGGAGACAACGTCAAGGTGGCCGCCGGCTCCGTGGTGGTCTACGACGTACCGGCAGACACCACCGTGGCCGGCAACCCCGCCCACGTCGTCCGCGAGAACCGCTGCCCCATGCTGCGCCTGGTGGAGCTTCCCGGAAAGCCCACCGACGTCGACGAGAACATCCGCTGGTCCTGCGCCTTGTAACCCCCCATCAGACAGGCGCCTTGACCAAACATCGAAAGGCCCGGACGAACGTGGACCCTCTCCCCACGTCCGCCCGGGCCTTCCCATGTGCTAGGACCGCGGACAGATGACGGGCCCCAGCACAATGGCTGGAGCCAATCAGTAGTCGATGTCGTTCGCAAGGTCTCCGCCGTTGCTCGCGATGACCTTCTTGTACCAGAAGAAAGACTTCTTGCGTGACCGCTCGAGGCTTCCGTTGCCTTCGTCGTCACGATCGACATAGATGAAGCCATATCTCTTCTTCATCTGGCCCGAGGCGCAGGAGATCACGTCGATGGGACCCCATGTGGTGTAGCCGATAAGGTCGACCCCGTCCTCATTGACAGCCTTTCTGACCTGCTCGATGTGACGGGCAAGGTACTCGATGCGATAGTCATCCCTGATCTTGCCGTCCTCATCGATAACGTCCACCGCACCCATGCCGTTCTCGACGACAAACAGCGGAATCTGATACTTGTCGTAAAGCTCGTCCAAGGCGACGCGCAGGCCCACTGGGTCGATCGGAAAGTTCCAATCGGTCGCGGTGAGGAAGGGGTTGTCGCGCGTCTTCACGAGCTCCTCCCCATCCGGGCTGCTGGCCATCACCGGATAGTAGTAGCTGAAGCCGATAAAGTCGACGCATCCATTGGCAAGCTCCCTTGCGTCCTGCTCACTGACCTCGAGCCTCACACCCATCCTGCGCTGCTGCTGACGGCATAGGTTTGTGTAGCGACCCAAGACCATGACGTCGGTGAAGTACCAGTTGACAATCTGGTTCAGGCGCCTCGCGACGGCATCGTTTGGCGCCGATGTCTTAGAGTAGGTGGTCGGATACTGGACCATGCAGCCAATGCGGAACTCAGGGTTGATCTTGTGACCCAAGCTAACCGCCCGAGCAGACGCAACGAACATGTTGTGCGCCGCGATGACCTTGCTCCTGTTGACATCCTCTCCCTCGGTCCAAACGAGTCCGGCCTGGTTGAAGGGAACGGCCTTGTTGAATACCTCGTTTATCTCGTTGAAGGTCATCCAGTACCTGACCTTGTTCCGGTAACGCCTGAAGACAACCTCACAGAAGCGCACGAAGCAGTCGATGAGCCCCCTGCTTCTCCACGAGCCATACTCGGTCACCAGGTGCAGTGGGGTCTCATAGTGCGAGAGTGTGATGACGGGCTCGATGCCATGGGCAAGAAGGTCGTCGATAAGCCCGTCGTAGAAAGCCAGCCCCGCCTCGTTGGGCTCCTCCTCATCACCATTGGGGAAGATCCGCGCCCAGTCAATGGAGGTCCGGAAGCACTTGAAGCCCATCTCGGCAAAGAGCTCCACGTCCCCGTGGTACCGGTGATAGAAGTCGATTCCCGTGTGATTTGGGTAGTAGACGCCCTCGCGGCACTCCATGTGGATTTCGCGCGGCACCCGATAGGCACCCGGCGTCTGGACGTCCGCGATCGAAAGGCCCTTTCCTCCCTCGAGATGGGCGCCCTCGGCCTGGTTGGCGGCTATGGCCCCACCCCAAAGAAAGCCGTCGGGCATCGTCTTCGAAACGCTCGCATCCGCGAGCCCGACTGCGACCGTCTCGTCAGCCATACGCTACTCCGCCCTCTGAGCGCCCTGATCCTCGAGCAGGCCTTCCTTCTCGGCGATCTTGTTGGAGAGAAGGACAAAGGGCGTGTAGAGGACAAAGCCAACCGCGATGACGACAAAAACGAGCAAGATTGCCTGCCACTGACCGCTGAAGGCCAGGAACTGCTGCAGGACGATGGGCATGCCGGCTATGGACTCGACATAGGAGGCGGTCAGGAAGCCGGAGGTGATGGCATAGTAGCCGATGTTGCAGGTGACCAGTGGCGCGAGGACGAAGGGAATGAGGAAGGTCGGGTTCAGCATGATCGGCAGGCCAAAGACCATGGGCTCGGAGATGCTGAAAAGCAACGGAACGAAGGAGACCTTGGTGACCTCTCGGTAGTCCTTGCGCTTGGAGAACGCCAGGATGGACAGGGCGAGCGAGATGACGATGCCGCCACCGCCAAGATTGATGAAGAGGTGCACGAAGGCAAGCGTATAGAACTCGGGCGGGACGAGGCCGGAGGCAACGGCAGCGATGTTGGCGGCGATGTTGGCCACGCGGACAGGCTTGGCAACGGCGTTCATGGCCATGTGACCGTGGATACCACACCACCAGAGCAGCTGGGAGAGCACGACGACGATACTCACGCCGAGCTGGGAGCCAATGACCTGGTTGAAGGGAAGCTGGATGACGTTGTAGATGATGGTGTTGATGAAGGTTCCCGTCGTGGCAAACAGGACGCCGGCAAACAGGCCAAAGAAGGCGATGGTCGCCCAAGCGGGAACGAGCGCGTTAAAGCTAGCGGCAATCATTGGGGGAACCGAGTCGGGAAGCTTGATCTTGATCTTCTCAACTTTCATGAGAGCGCTGAAGATAACGGTTGAGAAAATGCCCGCAAAGAACGCCAGGAAGAGGGCCGAAGCACCGAGGCTTCCGGCCACGTTCTCCGGATCAAGGAGCTCGATGAAGCAGATCATCGCAATCACCGCGCAGATGATGGGCTTCTGCCCATTGGAGCTGCCCAGCGAATAGGCGATGAGCCCGCAGACCCAAAGTGCCATGCAGGAGATGCAGGCAAAGTTGACGACAGAAAAGACGTTGCTGAAGCCGGCAAGCCACTCAAAGCCGGCAAGGCCAGCGAGACCGGACTTCTCTGAGCAGAGGAACAGTTGGAGCATGAAGGCGAAGGAGCCTGCGATCACCATTGGGACGAGCATGGTAAAGGCGTTGGTGATGGCACAGATGTACTTGTTGGAGCTCATAAAGTCG
>CAJMPT010000047.1 GCA_905215465.1 uncultured bacterium
CGACCTTCTTCGGTCGCTGGTCCGGACGCTCAGCATGCAGCTCTACGACTACGGTGCGCGAAGGTTCCTCTTCATAAACGGCCACGGGCCCAACATCAAGCCCATCTCAAGCGTGTGCGAGGAGCTCAACCGGCGCGGGTGCCTTGCCGCCAGGGCGGATTGGTGGCTCATGGCGGGCGAGCTCAACCCCGCATGGGGCGGGGGACATGGCGGGGCGGAGGAGACGGCCGCCGTGATGGCCGTCGACCCCTCGCTGGTGGACGCCTCCGAGCTTGGCCCCATGGCCCTCGCGAATGACATCTCAGACGAGCTTCCCACCTCCGGATGGGACAACGTTGAGTTTAAGGGCGCGCACGTTGCGATTCCCCGCGATGCCTGCCGCTACGCCGGCAACGGCTGGATAGGTCCTGATGACCCGGTGCTTGCCGATCCGGAGTGGGGAGCTCAGATGATGGACGGCGTCGCCGGGTACCTCGTCGACTTCATAGGAGCTCTCGGGCGCGCCCCGCTTCCCGCGCCCATGCCCGTCCGTACGATCAAGGCATATGGCGAAGTCGGCAATAAGTGATGTCGGCCCGCACGCGACTGTAGGCACTAGTAAGAAAGGCTATCAACCATGGACTTTAATGACAGCGAGGTCGCAGACCTTCTTGGCAGGCTTTCCAACGCAAAGTCTCCCTCGGGCTTCGAGGACGAGGTCGTTGACGTTGTGCGTGACTTTTGCAGCGGGTGGGCAAAGGTCGAGGCCAACACCGTCCACGATGCGCTCATCACCCCCAACAATTTCACGGGTGATAAGCCCGTTCTCATGCTCGACGCGCACGGCGACGAGGTCGGGGGCATGGTCAAGTCCATCCGCTCCAACGGTACGATGACGTTTGTCGAGCTTGGCCGCTTCTCCCCCAACGTGCTTGCCGGCCAGGACGTGCTGGTGAGAAACACGCTTGGCGACTGGGTGCACGGCGTCATCGGCGTGAAGCCGCCGCACTTCATGAGCGCTGCCGAGCGCGCGTCCGGGGAGCTCCAGCTCATCTTGGACGTCGGCGCCACCTCCAAGGAGGAGGCCGTGAACGTCTTTCACATGGGCATGGGCGAGCCCTTTGTGCCCGCTACGAAGTTTGAGTACAACGAGGCGACCGGTGTTGCGCTCGGCAAGGCGTTCGACTGCCGCGCGGGAGTCGCCGCCGAGCTTCTCGCCCTGCGCGAGCTTTCCGGTCGCGATGATCTTCCCTTTGACGTCGTGGCGTCGGTGAGCGCCATGGAAGAGGTGGGCGAGCGAGGCGTGCTCGCAGCGGCCATGCGCTTCAACCCCATGGTCGCCTTCATGTTCGAAGGCTGCCCGGCCGACGACACCTTCACCATTCCCGATGACGTTCAGACCGCTTTCCGCCACGGCCCGATGTTCCGCTACTTCGACTGCTGCATGATCACCAATCCGCGTTACCAGCGCTTTGTTCTCAAGTGCGCTTCAGAGGCGGGGCTTGTGTGCCAGACGAGCGTGCGCGAGGGCGGCGGCACCGATGGCGGACCCATCCACATGCTGGACGTTCCTTGCGTGGTCGCCGGCGTTCCCAGCCGCTACGTCCACTCCGGAACCGCCCTGTGCACGCTCTACGACGTCAAGATGACGGCGGAGGTCGCGGTCGCGGTGGCCGAGCGCATGACCCCCGAGGACGTCCGCGCGTTCTAGCGGGGAGTGCCGCGGCGGATTGCTCCGAGCCCGCGACGCGTCACCGCGTGCTGCGCCTACGGCAGCTCGTGGAGGAGGCCGAGGGTGCTGACGGGTCCGCCTCGACCACGCAAAACGCATCAGGCCAAGCCGGCGAGCGGTAGAGGCAGGTGCTCCAAGGGCTTCTCGTCTGACAGGAGGTCTTTTTCGTTACCGCAGGTAAACGGATGCGAGAACGGTCCCTATACCACTAATTCTGGTAAAAGTGGACAACAATTTTGCGAGCGGATTGCAAGAACCCGTGTTGCAAAGGCCCCTCGTGGGGTACACTAACTAACGGCATGGTTATGCCAATGGTTTTCAAGGTCGTTGGGAGACAAGCTCCCAAGGCCTCGCGAAAGGAGAAGGCATGGCAGTAAAGGTTGCTATTAACGGCTTTGGTCGCATCGGCCGTCTGGCTTTCCGTCAGATGTTCGGTCACGAGGGCTCCGAGATCGTCGCCATCAACGACCTCACCTCCCCCGACATGCTCGCTTACCTGCTGAAGTACGACTCCACGCAGGGCAACTACGCTCGCGACCACAAGGTCGAGGCCACCGAGGACTCCATCATCGTTGATGGCAAGGAGATCAAGATCTACAAGGAGGCCGACGCCAACAACCTGCCTTGGGGCGACCTCGACGTCGACGTCGTTCTCGAGTGCACCGGTTTCTACACCAGCAAGGCTAAGGCTCAGGCCCACATCAACGCTGGCGCCAAGAAGGTCGTCATCTCCGCTCCGGCTGGCAGCGATCTGCCCACCATCGTGTACAACGTCAACCATGAGACGCTGACCGCTGATGACAACATCATCTCCGCTGCCTCCTGCACGACGAACTGCCTCGCCCCGATGGCCAAGGGCCTGAACGACTTCGCCCCCATCGTCTCCGGCATCATGACCACCATCCACGCCTTCACCGGCGACCAGATGCCGCTCGACGGCCCGCAGCGCAAGGGCAACTTCCGTCGCTCCCGCGCCTGCTCCGAGAACATCGTCCCGAACACCACGGGCGCTGCCAAGGCCATCGGCCTGGTTCTCCCCGAGCTCAACGGCAAGCTCATCGGTGCCGCCCAGCGCGTCCCGACGCCGACCGGCTCGCTGACCAACCTCTACGCCGTCGTTGACAAGAAGGTCACCGTCGACGAGGTCAACGCTGCCATGAAGGCCTACGCCGAGACCATCCCCGAGACCTTCGCCTATAACGAGGACGAGATCGTCTCCCGTGACATCGTCGGCGAGACCCATGGCTCCATCTTCGACGCCACCCAGACCATGGTCCAGGACCTCGGCAACGGCCAGTCCCTCGTCCAGGTCACCTCTTGGTACGACAACGAGAACTCCTACACCTCCCAGATGGTCCGCACCATCAAGTACTTCGAGAAGTTCGTCGCCTAGTCGTTACCTCGACTTTGCATTTAGGGGGTGCGGTCGCAGCTCTCGGGCCGCGGCCGCGCCCCTTTTGTGTTTGCACCTTCCACCAGCTAAGGAGTAAGCATGGCCTTTACCAAGAAGACCGTCCGCGACGCCGACGTCGAGGGCAAGCGCGTCCTCATGCGCGTTGACTTCAACGTGCCCCTGAAGGACGGCGTGGTCACCGACGACACCCGCGTGCGTGCCGCCATCCCCACCATCCAGTACCTCAAGGAGCACAACGCCAAGATCATCCTGATGAGCCACCTCGGCCGTCCGGATGGCACCGGCTTCCAGCCCGAGCTCTCCCTGCGCCCCGCCGCCGAGAAGCTCGCCGAGCTCACCGGCTATGACGTGAAGTTCGTCGAGGACACCTACGGCGACGCCGCCACCGAGGCCGTCGCGGCCCTCAACGACGGCGACATCCTCGTCCTCGAGAACGTCCGCTTCGACAAGCGCGAGAAGAAGAACGACCCGGAGATCGCCAAGAAGCTGGCCTCCTACGGCGACATCTTCGTCCTGGACGCCTTCGGCACCGCTCACCGTGCCCAGGGCTCCGTCGTGGGCCCCGCCGCCTACCTGCCCGCCTACGCCGGCTTCCTGCTCGAGAAGGAGGTCGACACGCTGACCGGCATCTTCGCCGATCCCGAGCGTCCCTTCGTCGCCATCGTCGGCGGCTCCAAGGTGTCCTCCAAGATCGGTGTCCTCGATCACCTCATCGACTCCGCTGACACCCTGATCATCGGCGGCGGCATGGCCTACACCTTCTTCCTGGCCCAGGGCATGTCCGTCGGTCAGTCCCTCAAGGAGGAGGACTGGGTCGAGCGTGCGGGCGAGATGCTCAAGAAGGCCGAGGCCAAGGGCGTCAAGATCCTGCTCCCCGTCGACAACCGCGTTGCCGATCACTTTGGCGAGGACGCCGTGCCGGAGGTCGTTGCCTCCGACGCCATTCCCGATGACCGCGAGGGCATGGACATCGGTCCCAAGACTGAGGAGCTCTACGCCGAGGCCATCAAGGGCGCCAAGACCGTCTTCTGGAACGGCCCCATGGGCGTCTTCGAGTTCGACAACTTCGCCCACGGCACCGAGGCCGTCTGCCGCGCCGTGGCCGAGTCCGACTGCACGTCCATCATCGGTGGCGGAGACTCCGTCGCCGCTGTCAACAAGTTCGGTCTGGCCGACAAGATGAGCTGGATCTCCACCGGCGGTGGCGCTTCCATGGAGCTCGTCGAGGGCAAGGCCCTTCCCGGAGTGGAGGCGCTTCTCGATGCGTAACCGCATGATTGCTGGCAACTGGAAGATGAACAAGACCTACGTCGAGGGCGTTGAGCTCGCGCAGGGCCTGGCCGACCAGCTTGCCGATGGCTCTGGCAACGTCGACGTCGTCGTCTGCCCGCCCACCGTTGACCTCAAGGGCGTCTCCGAGGTCATCGAGCAGTCCGAGGCCCCCTTTGCCCTCGGTGCCCAGAACGTCTACTTTGAGGAGTCCGGCGCCTTCACCGGCGAGACCGCTCCCAACATGCTCGAGGCCGTGGGTGCCACCTACTGCATCATCGGCCACTCCGAGCGTCGTGGTTACTTCGGCGAGACCGACGAGGACATCAACAAGAAGGCCAAAGTCCTCATGGCCCACGGCATCGTCCCCATCTCCTGCTGCGGCGAGCCGCTCGAGGTCCGCGAGGCCGGCACGCACGTGGAGTTCGTCGTGAACCAGATTAAGGCCGACACCGAGGGCCTGGAGATCTCCGACCCCTCCAAGTACGTCGTGGCCTACGAGCCCATCTGGGCCATCGGCACCGGCAAGACCGCCACGGCCGATGACGCCCAGGAGGTCTGCGGCGCCATCCGCAAGACCCTGGCCGAGGTCTTTGGCCAGCAGACCGCTGACGGCATCCGCGTCCTCTACGGCGGCTCCGCCAAGCCTGAGAACATCGCCGGCTTCCTGGAGAAGGAGGACGTCGACGGCGCCCTCGTCGGTGGCGCCTCCCTCAAGGCCGACTCCTTCGCCGCTATGGTGAAGGCTGCCATGTAGCCTGGGAAGTCTCGTGCTTCTCGCCTGACTTAGGGCAACTGACGCCGGGTCCTGGTGGCCCGGCGTCTTCTTTTTATGGGGTAGGGGACAGTCGCTGACCGTTGTGATATGTTTAACAACGACTGTGAAACCCCTATAAGGAGCTCTACGTGAATCCTCTGAACATCATCCTCACCATCCTGCTGTTCCTCTCCGGTGTCCTCACCGTCATCCTGGTCCTCATGCACTCCGGCAAGGGCACGGGCGTCTCTGACATGATTGCCTCCTCCCTGTACAACTCCGGCACCGGCTCCGGCATCCTCGAGAAGAACCTGGACCGCCTGACGGTCATCACCGCCACGGTCTTCATCGTCTGCATCATCGTGATGGCCCTCGCCTTCCCGCTGGGAACCATCGGCTAGGGTCAGCCACACATCGTGTGTGCAAGGGGCGTCCGTTATCGGGCGCCCCTTTTTCTGTTGCTGTTTCCTGTGTATAGCGCCCCTATTGGCCCCGTATATTCACACCTTGTGTTTGGAAAACGGATGCATAACGTTACGTAATGGTGTCGTAATGAGCCCCCACTGGCCTTTTCGACTAAAGTGAAAAAACTTGTATCCGTCAGAGATTTGTCCTCTGAGGGATACAAGATCGGGGGATGGGGCAAACAGGTTGTCCACCCCGAAGACTGCAGGAGGAGGATCATCTATGGCTCTCGACAGGAACGGTGGTGGCGTCACTCGTCGCACCTTCGTCAAGGGTGGCCTGGCCGCCAGCGCCCTCGCAGCCCTCGCGGCCTGCGGCAAGAACGAGAACGCCGCGTCCGCCCAGGGCGATTCCGCCGTCAAGGCAACTGACGGCGGCACCTTCAAGTACTACATCTCCGACCCCGTCGCCATCGACCCCTACAACCTTCAGGAGTCCGAGGGCACCCAGGTCGGACACATCCTCTTCGACTCCCTGGTGGAGTGGGACTGGGACAAGTCCGACGTCAAGGCCAAGGCTGCTGCGTCCTGGGAGATCAGCGACGACAACACCGTCTTCACCTTCCACCTCAAGGACGCCAAGTTCCACAACGGCGACCCCGTGACCGCCGAGTCCTTCAAGCGCGGCTGGCAGCGCCTCGTCGACCCGTCCATGACTACCCCCGGCGAGATCGGCTACCACCTGTCTCCCGTCATGGGCTATGACGAGATGGCTAACGGCTCCGCCAAGGAGATTTCCGGCCTCACCTGCCCGGACGACAAGACCTTCGTCGTGACCCTTTCTGCCCCCATGGCCGACTTCCTGGCCGTCTGCTGCCACCCGGGCCTGGCCCCCGTGCCGCAGGCCGCCATCGACGACCCCGACAGCTTCCTGCTGGCCCCCATCGGCAACGGCCCCTTCATGATGGACGGCAAGTGGGAGTCCGGCCAGTACATCAACGTCAAGCGCTTCGAGGACTACTACGGCGACAAGCCCGCGCTGGACGCCATCAACTTCTCCATCCAGAAGGACCCCAAGACCGCCTACAGCGAGCTTGAGGCTGGCAACATGGACTTCTGCCAGATGCCGACCGGCCGAATCCAGGAGCTGACCGAGAAGTTCGGCAAGTCCGTCGACGGCTACACCATCTCCCCGAGCCGCCAGGCCCTGCTGGGCGCCGAGGCCTCCGTCTACTACCTGGCGGTCAACCTCGAGGACGAGACCATGGCCAACAAGGACCTGCGTCACGCCATCTCCCTGGCCATCAACCGCCAGAACATTGTCGACACCCTCTTCGAGGGCGGTCGCGAGCCCGCTGACAACGTCTTCCCGCCGATCATCGACAAGAAGGGCGGCAGCTGGGAGTTCGCCGAGTACGACCCCGAGAAGGCCAAGCAGATCATCGACGAGAAGGGCCTTGCCGGCACCTCCGTCACCTTGAGCTACAACTCCGGCGGCGGCCACGAGGACATCATGTCCTGCATCCAGGCCGACCTGCAGGCCGTGGGCCTTACCGTCGAGCAGGACACCAAGGAGTGGGCTGCCTACCTCCAGGGCCTGACCGACGGCACCTTCCAGATGGGTCGCCTCGGCTGGATCGCCGACTACCCGACGCTGGACAACTTCATCTTCCCCAACTTCTATTCCACGGCTGACAACAACTACTCCCGCTACGCCAACGCTGAGGTTGACGCCGCCATCGACGCCGCCCGCGCCATCGCCGACGAGGACGAGCGCAAGGATGCCTACCGCGCCATCAACAAGATGGTTGCCGACGACATGCCCATCATCCCCATCATGTTCTACTGCCACAACCACGTGGCCTCCGACCGCGTCAACGAGCTCTTCTACAACGCCCAGGGCATCGCTGACCTCGGTCACGCCTCCCTCAGGGCCTAAGTTCCTGAGCAGGCCGGCCTAGAGCCGCAACTGCGTGCGGGGCATCGCGCCTGTGTGCCGATGCCCCGCACATGCGGTTCAGCCCGGGCCCGCTGCGTCATCCTCTCCGCTTCGGCGGACGTGACCCCAGACCCTCTCGAAGAGGGGACGATGGCGCAGAAGGCCGACGCATCTATCCGACACTAGAGGGGAAAACATGGGAAAGTACATCCTCAAGCGTGTTCTCCAGTTCATACCGGTGTTTCTCGGCGTGACGCTCATCCTTTTTGCGATGGAGAACATCGTCCCGGGAGACCCCATCAAGCTCATGGCAGGAGAGAAGAAGCTTGATCCGGTCACCGAGACCAACCTGCGTGCCACCTATCACCTCATCGAGACCGATGAGGATGGCAACATCCTGTACGACGAGGGCGGCAACACCATCGAGACGCCCCTGTGGAAGCGCTACGTTCTCTACGTGAACGGGCTTCTCCACGGTGATCTCGGCACGTCCTACCAGCGCAAGGGCCAGGCGGTGACCGACATCCTGGCCGCCAAGTACCCCTACACCATCAAGCTGGCCGTGGTGGCCATCCTCCTTGAGACGGTGGTGGGCATCGGCGCCGGAATGGTGTCTGCCATCAAGCGCTACTCGTTCTGGGACGTCCTGGTCACCCTCGTGACCTCCGTCCTGGTGGCAATGCCCGCGTTCTGGCTGGGCATGCTGTTGCAGCTCTTCTTTGGCGTCGTCCTGAAGGACGTAACCGGCGGCGCCTTCTACCTGCCGATCTCCGCTGACTTCTCGCCGTACTCCGAGTTCCAGAGCTGGGTGTACTACATCCTGCCGGCCATCACGCTGGCGGCCGTCTCCACGGCCTACTCCGCCCGCATCATGCGCTCGCAGCTCCTCGAGGTCATGAACCAGGACTACATCCGCACCGCGCGCGCCAAGGGCCTCTCCCGTCGCGACGTCATCTGGCACCACGCCCTCAAGAACGCGCTCATCCCCGTTGTCACCTACATCGGCAACGACTTTGGCGCGATGATGGCCGGCGCCATCCTGACCGAGACCGTCTTCAACTGGCCGGGCGTGGGCTACGAGACCTACCGTGCCATCTCCCAGCGTGACTGGCCCATCGTCCTGGGCTCCGTCACGGTCATCGTCGTGCTCGTCATGATCATCAACCTCATCGTGGACGTCTCCTACGCGTTCCTGGACCCCAGGATTCGCTTTGGCGCCCCGAAGAGCGAGCAGTAGGGAGGTGCGCTCAATGACTGACAAGAACAACACGCCCGAGGCTCAGCAGGCCGAGGACGCCCTCAACCAGGAGGAGCTCACCGAGCCCACCGGCTCCAAGGCAACCGCCCCCGCCCGCACCCTCTGGAGCGACGCCTGGAAGCGTCTCAAGCGCAACAAGCTTGCCATGCTGGGCGCCATCTGGATCATCTTCATGGTCATCGTGGCCGTCTCCGCGCCGCTTTGGGCCCCGTCCGTCCTGGGCGACCCGACGGCCGCCGACTCCGCCACCATGACGGCCAACTCCCGCCTGGTCCCGTCCCTGGAGCACCCCTTCGGCACCGACACCCTGGGCCGCGACGTGCTCTGCCGCGTGGTCTACGGCGCCCGCGTCTCCCTTGCCGTCGGCGTGCTGGCAACTGCCATCTCCACGGCCATCGGCCTGGTCATGGGCGCCCTCGCGGCCTACTACGGCGGCATCTGGGACACCATCATCATGCGCCTGGCCGACGTCTTCATGGCCTTCCCGTACACGCTCTTCGTCATTGCCATGATCGCGGTCATGGGCAACGGCATCCAGAACGTCTTCATCGCCATCGGAATCCTGGGTTGGCCCTCCATCGCCCGCGTCTTCAGGAGCGCCATCCTCACGGTCAAGGAGAACGACTACGTTGACGCCGCGCGCGCCATGGGCGCCTCTGACCTTCGCATCATCGCGCGCCACATCTTCCCCAACTCCGTGGCCTCCATCGTGGTCTACGCCACGATGAACATCGGCGGCGCTATCCTGACCGAGAGCGCCCTGTCCTACCTGGGCATGGGCGTCGTGCCGCCCGACCCCTCGTGGGGCAACCTCATCTCCGACGGCCAGACCTACCTGGCCACCCAGCCCTGGCTCATGATCATGCCGGGCCTGGCCATCCTCACGACGGTCCTTGCCTTCACCCTGCTGGGCGACGGCCTGCGTGATGCCCTCGACGTCAAGATGAAGGACGCATAGCCATGTTTGGAAAGAAGAAGACCAAGGTCGACCCGAGCCAGGACCTCAAGAACCAGCCGGTTCCCGAGGGCTCCCACCTGCTTGAGGTGGACGACCTCAAGATGTACTTCCACACGCAGGACGGCGTGGTCAAGGCCGTCGATGGCGTGAGCTACACCCTCGACCGCGGAGAGACCCTCGGCGTGGTCGGCGAGTCCGGCTCCGGCAAGTCCGTGACCTCGCTCACCATCATGGGCCTCATCGACATGCCCCCGGGACGCATCGAGGGCGGCGACGTCCGCTACCGCGGCCAGTCCCTGCTCAAGATGTCCGAGGCCCAGATGCAGCAGATCCGCGGCAACGACATCGCCATGATCTTCCAGGACCCCATGACCTCGCTGAACCCGGTCTACACCATCGGTCGCCAGCTGGGCGAGGGCCTGCGCCTTCACCGCGGCTACACCAAGGAGCAGGCCACGGCCCGCGCCATCGAGCTGCTAGACCTGGTGGGCATCCCCAACCCGGAGCAGCGCGTCAAGGACTACCCGCACCAGTTCTCTGGCGGTATGCGCCAGCGCGTCATGATCGCCATGGCCCTGGCCTGCGACCCCGACATCCTCATCGCCGACGAGCCCACCACCGCCCTGGACGTCACCATCCAGGCGCAGATCGTCGAGCTCATGAAGGAGATGCAGCAGAAGAACGGCAACGCCATCATCATGATCACCCACGACCTTGGCGTGGTGGCAGACGTCGCCGACAAGATCATGGTCATGTATGCCGGCTCCCCCGTGGAGATGGGCACCGCCGACGAGATCTTCTACCAGCCGCACCACCCCTACACCTGGGGCCTCATGCGCTCCATCCCCAAGCCCGAGGGAGACGAGAAGCACCCGCTCACGCCCATCGAGGGCAACCCGCCCTCGCTCATGAGCCTGCCGACCGGCTGCTCCTTCGCGCCCAGGTGCCCCTACGCCACCGACAAGTGCCGCGCCAGCAAGCCCGAGCGCGTTGAGGTGGCCCCCGGCCACTTTGCCCGCTGCCACTACGCGGCCGACGAGGCCTTCATCGCCGCCAACGCGCCCGAGAGCTCGCGCGCCAAGAAGGGAGGGGAGGCCTAATGGCAGACCAGAGGACCCCGCTTCTCTCCGTGCAGCACCTCTGCAAGGAGTTCCCCGTCGAGTCCGGCGTCTTTGGCAAGCGCTTCTCCAAGAGGGCCGTCCACGCCGTCAACGACGTCTCGTTTGACATCTACGCCGGCGAGACCTTCGGCCTGGTGGGAGAGTCCGGCTGCGGCAAGTCCACCACGGGCCGCTGCATCATGCACCTCACCCGTCCCACCAGCGGCACGGTGCTCTTCGAGGGCAAGGACGTCTCCAAGATGAGCAAGAAGGAGCTCAAGGAGATGCGCCGCAACATGCAGTTCATCTTCCAGGACCCCTATGCGTCCCTTAACCCCCGCATGACCATCGGAGAGATTGTCTCCGAGCCGCTCATCATCCACAACGTCATGCCCGACGCCAAGGAGCGCGAGGAGTACGTCCGCGGCCTCCTGGACGTGGTGGGACTCAACCCGGAGCACATCAACCGCTACCCGCACGAGTTCTCTGGCGGCCAGCGCCAGCGCGTGGGCATTGCCCGCGCCTTCGCGCTCAAGCCCAAGCTCATCATCTGCGACGAGCCCGTCTCCGCCCTTGACGTCTCCATCCAGGCCCAGGTGCTCAACCTCCTGAACGACCTGCAGAAGGAGTACGGCACGGCCTACCTGTTCATCGCGCACGACCTCTCTGTGGTCCAGCACATCTCCGACAACATCGGCGTCATGTACCTGGGCAACATGATGGAGTACGCGGACTGGAAGGCCCTCTACGACCGTCCGCACCACCCCTACACGCAGTCGCTGCTCTCCGCCGTGCCGGTGCCCGATCCGGACATCCAGGCCACGCGCAAGCGCATCGTCCTTGCGGGAGACCCGCCGTCGCCCATCGACGCGCCCTCCGGCTGCTGCTTCCACACGCGCTGCCCCATGGCGTGCGAGAAGTGCTCCCAGGAGCGCCCGGAGTTCCGCGAGGTGGAGCCTGGTCACTTCTGCGCCTGTCACTTTGCGGCACCCAACCCCATCAAGGAGAGCTCTATCGAGCTCTAGCACCAGGCACCGAAAGGGAGGCAATCTTTCTTCCGGTGCCCTTCTTTTGCCTCTTGCGTAGCCTCTGAGCTGGGACTTTCTTCTCGGCAAAAGTTTTTTGAAATTGAGGCTTGCCTTGCTTTGAAAGAGCGTGCTATATTACTCCTCGCGCAAGGGGGCAGCGGCAACGCAGCAACCGAGCAAACAAGTCGGAGTGGCGGAATTGGCAGACGCGCTAGCTTGAGGTGCTAGTGACTGACTAAAAGGTCGTGCGGGTTCAAGTCCCGCCTCCGACACCACGAAATCAACCGGGTCACCTTTGGGTGGCCCGGTTTTTCGTTGTTGGACTTTAGTCCGTGCCGCGCGGCACGCGCGGCATAGAAAACCA
>CAJMPT010000048.1 GCA_905215465.1 uncultured bacterium
CTCATGGGCTTCTCGCTGTGCACGGAGTTCTGGCAGCTCTGCCTGTGGGCAGTGCCGTACGGTCTCGGCGCCGGTGCTATCGATGCCGCGCTCAACAGCTACGTTGCCATTCATTACGCCTCTCGTCACATGAGCTGGCTGCACTGCATGTGGGGCGTCGGCGCCAGTGTCGGTCCCATGATCGTCGCTCGCTGCCTGGTTGGCTCCACGTGGAACGTTGGCTTCAGGGTCCTGGGCGTGATCCAGCTGGTCATTGCCGCGGTGGTCACTGCCTCCCTACCGTTTTGGAACCGTGTCGGCGAGAAGTTCGGCGAGAAGTCCGCTGGTCGCGCTGCCTCCGACGAGGACGTTAGGCCCTCGGACGCCTCCCGCCGCGAGCTGCTGCGCGTTCCTGGCGTCCGCGAGTGTCTGATCTGTTTCTTCTGCTACTGCGCCTTCGAGAGCACCTGCGGCGCCTGGGCTGCGAGCTACTGCACCCTCGCGCGCGGCGTCTCCGCAGGCGATGCGGCCGCCTGGGCGGCCCTCTTCTACGCGGGTATCACCGCCGGCCGCGCCGTCTCGGGCTTTCTGACCATGCGCCTCAAGGACGGCCAGCTCATCCGCCTGGGCCAGGCGCTCATCGCCGTGGGCCTGGTCCTGCTGCTGGCTCCGCTTCCCAACGCGGCCGCCATGGTGGGGCTCGTGGTCTGCGGCTTGGGCTGCGCGCCCATCTACCCGAGCATCATCCATTCCACGCCCGAGAACTTCGGGGCGGCAAACGCGCTTGCCCTCACAGGCCTCCAGATGGCGTTTGCCTACGTGGGCTCTCTGGTGATGTCACCCCTCTTCGGCGTGCTGGCCGAGGGTGTCTCTCCCGCGATCTATCCCTTCTACCTGGCCGCACTTCTCGCCGTCATGGCACTCATGGCCGAGGCCGTGAACCGCGCCTGCCGCCCTGCGTGACAATTGCCCCGTCCCCGCCGCTATGCCGCGGGTATGATGGGACGCATAAGACCGATGACCGAGGGGTACGCATGACTGCTGATTCCAACGGCGCCGAGCTTCGCGAGGGCGTCTCCGCAAAGACCGACGAGCTTGCCAGCCAGCTTCTGGGCAAGGCTCTGGACGTCCTCGCCGTTGGCGAGGAGCTTGACGTGCTCTTGGCCGTCCAGGACGAGGCCGGCACCGTCGCGAGCTACGAGTTTGCCGACGACGGCCCCGAGGAGTGCCTCGAGGGCGCCCACAGGCGCGTGGGCGAGCTGGCTCGCGATCACGGGGACCCCCGCGCCCACCTGGGCGAGCCCCTGCGCTACGCCCTTGCCTACCGCGGAGCCGTCGCAGATGAGAAGGGCGCCTACCAGGACGCCGTCCTGCTGGAGTTTGGCGAGCGCGGCTGGCGCAGCTACTCTGCGTTCTCGCTGGTCGAGGTCACCGGCGACGAGGACACCTTCGGCTGGACGGAGCCCCAGCCGGCAGGCGAGCTTGACCCGCTGCTGTAGAACACGTGACAGCACCGCCTGGCACGTTCTTCTCGCCGCTCGCGCTGTATAATTCTCCAGTTGCCGAAAACTGAGGCAGAGACCAAGCGAGAGGGACATATGCGCCAGGAGAACATCAGGAATATCGCAATCATTGCGCACGTCGACCACGGCAAGACCACGCTCGTGGACCAGCTGCTGAAGGCCACTGATGCCTTCCGCGCAAACCAGCAGGTCGAGGAGCGCGTGCTTGACTCCAACGACCAGGAGCGCGAGCGAGGCATCACCATCCTGGCCAAGAACATCTCCATCGAGTACAAGGGCATCAAGATCAACGTCCTTGACACCCCGGGCCACGCCGACTTTGGCGGCGAGGTCGAGCGCGTCCTGCGCATGGCCGACGGTGCCCTGCTGCTCTGCGACGCCGCCGAGGGCCCCATGCCCCAGACCCGCTTCGTGCTCTCCCACGCCATTGCCGCCGGCCTGGCCGTCATGATTGTTGTCAACAAGATCGACAAGCCCGGTGCCGACCCCGAGAAGGCCTACAACGACTGCCTCGACCTCATGGCCGACCTCGGCGCCACCGACGAGCAGCTCGAGTTTGCCATGGAGCACGCCATCTACGCCTCCGCGGTCAACGGCTTTGCCCGACTGGACCCCGAGGACGGCAACATGGACATGTTCCCCATGCTCGACATGATCGTGGACGACATGCCCGCCCCCGACGTGGACCCCGACGGCCCCCTCGCCATGCAGTGCGTCACCATCGACCACTCCGACTACGTGGGCCGCATCGGCATCGGCCGCGTCTACTCCGGCACCATCCACGACGGCGATAAGATCCTCGTCGTGAAGAACGACGGCTCCCGTGCCATGAGCCAGGTCAAGCAGCTCTTTACCTTTGACTACCTGGGCCGCAAGGAGTGCACCGAGGCCGTTGCCGGCGACATCGCCGCCGTCGTGGGCATTGACTCCACCGACATCGGCGACGTCTACACCGACCCCGAGAACCCCGTCGAGCTCGAGCCCATCGAGATCGACCCGCCGACCCTCTCCATCATCTTCGAGGCCTCCACGTCCCCGCTCGTGGGTCGCGAGGGCGACATCGTCGGCGGCCGCCAGCTCAAGGAGCGCCTGTTCCAGGAGCGCGAGAACAACGTCACCATGCGCATCGAGGAGCTGCCCGACAAGACTGGCATCGAGGTTTCCGGCCGCGGCATCCTGCATCTCTCCGTCCTGATGGAGACCATGCGCCGCGAGGGCTTTGAGTTCCAGGTCGGCCGCCCGCGCGTCCTGTTCAAGAAGGGTGACGACGGCAAGATGATGGAGCCTGTCGAGCAGGCCGTCGTCGAGTGCCCCGGCGAGTATTCCGGCAAGGTCATCGAGGTCTTCGGCAACGCCGGTGGCACCATGGTCAGCATGGACGCGGGCACCACGCAGACCCACCTCGAGTTCAAGATCCCCACGCGCGGCATCATGGGCCTCAAGAACCGCATCCTCAACGTCACCCACGGCGACGCCGTCTTCTATCACACCTTCCTGGAGTACGGTCCCTACGCCGGCGAGATCGGCGTCCGCCAGAATGGCGCCATGATCTCCATGAGCACCGAGAAGGCCGTGGCCTACGCCCTGGGCACCCTGCAGGAGCGCGGCCAGCTCTTCGTGGGCCCCGGCGACGAGTGCTACGAGGGCATGCTCGTCGGCGAGCGCTCCAAGCCCGGCGACATGGTGGTCAACATCGCCCGTACCAAGAGCCTGGGCAACCAGCGCTCCTCCACTGCCGACATTGCCGTGCAGCTCACCCCGCCGCGCACCTTCACCCTCGAGGAGGCGCTGGAGTACATCATGGACGACGAGCTCGTGGAGATCACGCCGCAGTCCATCCGCATGCGCAAGCGCATCCTCAACGAGACCGACCGCCGCAAGTGGGCCGTCAGGAACGGCAAGGTCAACAAGTAGCGAGAAGCGCTTGTCGGTGGGGGGCCGCATAGATAGGTTGCCTGCTCAGACATACTCGGAGACCCCTGTCCCAACTTCGTCGGGATAGGGGCCTCCTGCGTAACTCGCATTCAACCTATCTATGCGGCCACCGGCAAGCCATGGCTCGTGGGATGCCTATTTGTCTTTGCGGCGTTGGTGGGCGCGGGTGACGTGGGCGGTTCTCGCCAGGCGCTTGAGCTGGGGAGCGAGGTTGACGTCTACGGGAGTGGTGGCGCCCACGGAGAGGGACCAGCGGCGCAGGCCCACGGTGACGGCCATGAGCAGGAGCGCGGCCAGGTACTTGTTGGCTCCTAGGAACATGACCAGCACGTAGTAGGTGGTGCTCCCCACCACGGCGCAGACCGCATAGAAGTTGCTGGGTTTGAAGATGCGGGGCACGTCTCCCAGAAAGACGTCTCGCAGCATGCCGCCACCGACGCCGGTCAGCGTGCCCATCAGTACGGCCGAGATGGGGAGAAGACCATGCACGATGGCCTTATCCGTGCCTCCGAGGGCAAAGAGGCCGACGGAGATGATGTCCACCCACTCGATGAGGCCCGGGATGCGGGCAAAGGGCCCGGGGAAGAAAAACGCCACGAGGCCGATGAAGATGGCTGCTGGGATGGCGTAGGGGTTGTCGAGCATGTAGACGCTGCCGCACTGCATGGCCATGTCGCGGATGAGGCCGCCGCCCAGGCCGCAGAGCATGGACAGGCCGATGAAGCCGATGGGGTCGAGCTTGCGCTCGCGGGCAACGAGCGCTCCGGTCAGGCCGCCGACGGCGACGGAGGCGAGGTCAAGCCAGGCGGGCAGTGACACGGCAACGTTGGGGCTGAGGTATTCAAAGAAGTCTGGCACGGGTTTCTCCACAAGGCGCGTGGCGGATGATGCTCGTCCATTGTGGCCCATCGCCGGCCTAGCAAAGAAAAAAAGAAGGCAGATTGGTTCTTTACAAAGGCAAACGGTTTCTAGTAGACTAATCAACGCACCAGACATGGAGAGTTGTCCGAGTGGCCGAAGGAGCACGATTGGAAATCGTGTATACGCCTAAAGCGTATCCTGGGTTCAAATCCCAGACTCTCCGCCAGTAAATTCTCGGGCGCCCAAGGGCGCCCGTTTTGCTAACTGGAGGGATGGCAGAGCGGCTGAATGCGGCGGTCTCGAAAACCGTTTAGCTCCTCTGGAGCTACGAGGGTTCAAATCCCTCTCCCTCCGCCAGAAAGACCAACCGGTCCGCACACGCGGGCCGGTTTTTTGTTACCCCGGGAGTTGCACCCCGGGGCCAGAAGATGCAACCATTGAGCTGTTTGGGTATCAAACCGATTGAACGCCTAAGACGTGTCGTCCGCTATGGCAACGACGAAGGGAGAAGATATGGCTACGTCCGAGCTTGCCACCGGCGGTGGCTTTGAGAGGGGCAGGTACTTCTCGCGTTCCTGGTCCCTGCTTACGCGCGAGAAGGGCTGGTGGAAGCCCGTGGCGGTGGCTTCCGCCGCAAACCTGGTGCCCGTGGCGGGTCCTCTGGGCACGCTGGGTTACAGGTTGGAGTGGGCGCGCCTTGTTGCTTGGGGCGCCGACGTTGCCCCCAAGCGCCATGACGTCCGCGTGGGCGGATGCATCGCGAGCGGCTGGCGCGCTTTCTTGGTGCTGCTGGTCTGGGGCGTGGTCATGAGCATCATCGGTGCCGTCTGCGGCGCCCTTCCGCTGATTGGTGGCCTGCTGGGAACGCTGTGGACCCTCTGCAGCCTCTACCTGTCCATGGTCAACCGCGTGGCCACCCTGCGCGCGACCATCTACCAGAAGGCGGGCGCGGGCTTCTCGTGGAAGAACCTGGTGGAGCTTGGGCGCCGTGACCCGAGCGGCCTGCTCGGCATCCTTGGCTGGGAGGTCCTGTGCTACCTGGTGCTGTCCATCGTCGCGGGTCTGGTGCTTTCGGTGACCGCGATTGGCGCCCTGCCGCGCATCCTTTCGCTGGTTAGCGACCTCGGCTATTACGGCGGCAGCCTCCATGGCTACGGGTATGGCTACACCGACTACTACACCGCCCAGATTGTCTTTGAGCTGCTTGCGTACGTCCTCTCTGCCTTTGGCCCCACGCTGATTGTGCTTGGTCTTCTGAGCCTGTTCTTCCACATGGGCATCAGCATGGTGTCCTACGGCGCCCTTGGCCTGTGGATTCGTCAGTTTGACGTCCCCAACTGGGGTCGCAGCGAGGAACCCCTGCCTCCGACCGCCTTTGGCGGAGAGGGCGTGACGGCGGCGGCTGCGCCCGTGGCGCCCGTGGCGCCGACGGCCTCGGCAGCTCCGACGACTCCCGTGGTGCCGGCGGCCTCGGCAGCTCCGACGACTCCCGTGGCGCTGGCGGCTCCTGCCGCGCCGAGCGCTCCCGCGCCCGCTGCGCCTGCCGCACCCGTGGCCCCGGCGACTCCTGCCGCGCCTGCGCCCAGCACTCCGGCTGCCGAGCCCGAGTACGCGCCAGATGGCTCCGAGGTCATCGAGGTTGAGTCTGTTGCCAAGGCTCCCTCCCAGCAGGACGTTTCTGCTGGTGATGGGGTTGCCGACGGAAATTCCGACGCTGCCGTGCAAGAATAGACACGCACTTCTCGACTGATGGAGGGGGCGACCCGCAAGGCGACGGGCCGCCCCCTTTGCTTTGGCAAAACCGCAGGATTCGCCTGTACCGCGGCGGCGGGTTGTGACGGGGATGTGGATAATTCTGGTCCCAAAAATGCGGCGCAAGTTACGTGCAAGCGCTTCTTCATGGGGAGAAGCGATTTGCGGTACGCGTACTGCAAGCTGCGGGAACGTTTGCTGTCCGTTGGCTCTGCTAGGGTGGCCCGCAAAGAGGGAAGGCTGCGTGGAAGGGTCGGACAAAGGTGTTTAGTAGGCAAAACGTGGATTTGCAAGGTACTTGGCAAGTCCTGTGCTAACATCTACCGCCGAACCTTTCCTGCTTCGGGTGCACCTTCACTTCCCGAAGCCATTAGCCCAGAGGAGGTGACCACATGAAGGCTTATGAACTGCTGTTCTTCGTCGCTCCCAACGCTGACGAGGAGACCCGCGCTGGTGTTATGAAGCGCATCGACGTTGCTATCACCGCCGAGGGCGGCGTCGTCGATTCCGTCGAGGATTGGGGCAAGCGCAAGCTCGCTTTTGAGATCGACGACCTCACCGAGGGTGACTACACCCTCATCAACTTCCACGCAGACCCCCAGCAGATCGCCGAGCTCGACCGAGTTCTGCGCATCAACGACGCTGTTAAGCGCCACATGGTCGTGTGCCGTTCCGACAGGGACTAAGCATGGAAGCGCGGGGCACGTCCCCGCGAGAGAGGCAGTAAAAAGATGAGCATCAACAGGGTTAACATTTCCGGCAACCTCACGCGTGACCCGGAGCTGCGCGCCACGGGCAGTGGCATGCAGATCCTTCGCTTTGGCGTTGCCGTCAACGACCGTGCGAGGAACCAGCAGACCGGCGAGTGGGAGGACCGTCCCAACTTCGTCGACTGCGTCGTCTTCGGCAACCGTGCCGATGCCCTCTCCCGACTCCTCTCTAAGGGTTCGAAGGTTGCCATCGAGGGCAAGCTTCGATACAGCTCCTGGGAGACGCAGGACGGCCAGCGCAGAAGCAAGCTGGAGGTCGTGGTCGACGAGGTGGAGTTCCTCTCCTCGAGGAACCAGGGCGGCGCAGGTGCTCCGGCACCCGCTCCTGCTCAGTATCAGCAGCAGGGTGGCTACCAGCAGGCAGCTCCCTCCTACAACGCCCCGGCGCCCGCGCCTGCGCAGCGCCCCGTCCAGACCCCGCCCGCGGCGGACGTCTACGACGAGGACATCCCGTTCTAATCATTCCGGCGGTGCCCGCACCGCGAGGTACCTTGGGTACCGCCAATAGAAAGGCAACAAGACATGGCTCAGCAGAAGCAAGATTTTCAGCGCCAGCCGCGTCGCAAGTACTGCCAGTTCTGCAAGGAGCAGACTGAGTTCATCGACTACAAGGACACTCAGCTCCTCCGCAAGTACATGACCGACCGCGGCAAGATCAAGCCGCGCCGCGTCACTGGCGCCTGCACGCAGCACCAGCACGACATCGCGAACGCCATCAAGCGTGCTCGCGAGATGGCGCTCCTGCCCTACACCGTTCCCGTGGTCTCCAGCCGCGGCGGCCGTAGCCGCGGTTAGGGACTGGCTGCGATTCGAGAGGGAGCGCGCGCCGTTGGACAGGCAAACCGGTGATGGCCTGCCTCCTGTCCCGTCAGGGGCAATCCGTCCACAGGACGGAGAGCCGCCGAGAAGGGCCGGGGGAGAGGTCAACGTCTTTCTGGGATACCTGCTCTGTGCGCTAGGCGGTCTGGCGGCAACGGCATCGCCGCTCGCCACCGCCCTGTTCGTCGGGTTTGGAATGACCGTCGTCTCGTCGAGAAGACCGATTTCCGCCCGGGCCCTTGGGGTTCTTGTCTGCGTCGTTCCGGCGCTGGCAATGGGACTCCAGCTGGACTCGTCCTCCGTTGCGTCCGCACTTGTCGCCTGCTGCCTTGGTGCTGCGACGGCGATTGCGTTCTGCGAGAAGAGGGCGACCGCGGGCGTGCTCTGCGCGCTTGTCGGAATGGCGACTCTTGTCCAGCTTGGGTCTGACGCGCTTCTCGCCGCGGGTCAGGGCACGACGCTCGTCAGCAGCATGAGCTCGCTGATGGACGCCTACCTGCAACAGCTTGGCCTCCTCGGTAGCGAGGTGTCCGAGCAGGTTGCGATCGCGCAGGCAGTACTGCGCGTGGTTTGGCCTGTCACGTATGTGGTTCCCGCCCTGGGCGAGCTGCTGTTCGCCTACCTGGGAGTGAAGATTGCGTCCACCCGTCTGGGCGAGCGCAACATTGAGCTCCCGGACTTTGCGGAGTTCGACCTTCCCCTGTGGGTGGTTTCGCTCTTCGTGGGCGGACTTGTGGGCCTGGCCGTCTGTCTCACCGTCAAGGTGCCGACAGACGGAGTCTGGTTCATGGCCTTCGCAAACGTGGTCCTTGCCGTGAGGTTTGCCTTCGCGGCTCAGGGCATGGCCGTTCTCGCCTGGTCCATCCGGAAAAGGCGGCCCAGCAGGCTTATGGCGGTTCTGGCCGTCATCGCGGCACTGTATCTTGAGATGCAGTTCATCGTAATGAGCATCGTGGGACTCGTGGACGTGTGGAGCGACATTCGCCACCTCAACCGTGGCAAGACGGTCACCGTCCAGGACAACGCGAAGCAAGACTAAGGGCCGGCGCGTCCGGCCGAAGAAGGAGTATCCCATGAAAGTCATCCTCACGGATGAGCTCAGGGGTAAGGGCGGCGAGGGCGACATCGTCGATGTCGCTCAGGGCTACGCGGAGAACTTCCTGTTCCCCAACAAGATGGCCCTGCCCGCCACCCCGGGCAACATCAAGCAGCTCGAGGAGCGTCGTCACAACATCGAGAAGCGCGAGGCCGAGCGCGTCGCCGCTGCCGAGGCTCTGAAGGCTGCCATCGATGGCAAGTCCGTCACCGTTGACGCCAAGATCGGCGAGGAGGGCCAGCTCTTTGGCTCCGTCACCCCCGCTCAGATCGCCGAGGCCATCAAGGCCGAGCTGGGCGTCGAGGTCGACCGCAAGCGCGTCGGCCGCGGCAACGCCATCAAGACCTCCGGCAAGCACCAGGTCGAGGTCAACTTCTACCGCGAGATCAGCGCCACGGTCACCGTCCTTGTCGGCGTGACCGAGGAGGAGCCCGCCGAGGAGCAGGCCGAGGCTGAGGTTGAGGCCGAGGCCGTCGAGGACGCCGAGTAGCACGGTTTTCAACGCCCGCCGCTGAGCTGGGGATTTCTACAAGAACCGCAGGTCAGCATTAGGCAGGCAAAACCGCCTGTGACTCACCTGGCACCCATGAGCCGCCCCAAGAGGACTTGTTCCTCCTGGGGCGGCTTTCTTTTTGGGAGATTTGATAGCACCGTCATCTACCTGCGGTTTTGTGGCAAACGTATTCAAATGGTTGCTATGTTTGGGTGCTTCTCGGCGTGTTAGCTGTGGATATTCGATTTGCCTACAAACGGGTCCGACTTTGCTTGCGCCGATGTTGAAAACCTCGCAAAAGACCAGTTGGCAAATTGTTGAAAACGTTGAAAAGTCGAGAAACACAAGGTAGACGGATTGGCTTGTAAACACGTGTTAGATCGGGGAACCGGCGGGCGTCTGCGGCCAACTGCCATCACCATGCCGCATCGTGGCTGCTAAAGTAGGAGATTGCCCGACTCTGACCAAACGAGGAGCTCCCGTGCCTTCCGATGACTACGACATCAACCCAACGAGAATGACCGGCACCGAGGCCGGCGTAATGCCGCAGGACCGCGAGGCAGAGTCGTCCGTCCTCTCCGCGATGATGATCTCTCCGGACGCGCTGCAGGAATGTCTCATCGAACTGACGCCGGAGGACTTCTACTTCCCCGCCAACCAGACCATCTTTTTGGCCGTGCGCGAGATGTTCAACCGCAACCAGCCGGTGGACAGCATCTCGCTGGCCGACTACCTCAAGAGCAAGGGTGAGCTGGACAAGATCGGCGGCCGATCCTACCTGCTGGGCCTGGCCAACAACTCGCTTGCGCTTCTCGGCTGGCGTCGTCACATGGAGATGCTCCACCGTGACACTACGCTGCGCAAGATGATCCTTGCCTCCGCGCAGATCACGGCCCTTGCCTATGACGCGCCCGAGGACACCAAGGAGGTCATCGACCGCGCCGAGAAGATGCTCCTGGACGTCACCAACCGCGATATCCACACCAACGAGCAGTCCCTCGAGGACGTCATGGCCGACCTCTACGAGGAGCTGCAGGCTGCGGCCGAGCACAAGGACGAGCCGCTTGGCGTGCAGACGGGATTCCCGTCCATCGACAGCTGCCTTCTGGGCCTGCGACCTGGCCAGATGGTGGTCATCGGCGCCCGACCGGGCGTCGGCAAGACCTCCTTTGCCCTGAACCTCGCCACCAACGCGGCCTTTGCGGGCGCCTCCGTGGCACTCTTCTCGCTCGAGATGTCCAAGACCGAGATCGCGCAGCGCCTCCTGGCGGCAAACGCGCGCATCGGCCTGCAGGAGATCCGTTCCGGCAACATCCGCGCCGAGCAGTGGCCGCAGATCCTCGAGGCCACCGAGCAGCTTTCCAAGCTGGACATCGTCATCGATGACACCCCGGGTACCACGGTGACCGAGATTCGAGCCAAGGCACGCCGCATCCTGCGCGGTAAGAAGCTCGGCGTGGTCATCGTCGACTACCTGCAGCTCATCTCTCCGCCGTCCGGTGGTCACCGCGCGGACAGCCGTGCCACCGAGGTCGGCGAGATGTCGCGTGGCATCAAGATCATGGCAAAGGACCTCGAGGTCCCGGTCATCACGCTCTCACAGCTCAACCGTACCGTCGAGAACCGCACGGGCAAGCGTCCGCAGCTCTCCGACCTGCGAGAGTCCGGCTCCATCGAGCAGGACGCCGACATCGTCGCCCTTCTCGACCGCTCCATGAACGAGGAGGAGGCAGCCCGCGAGGACAGGCCGGCCATGGGAGAGACCACGTTCATCATCGCAAAGAACCGCTCGGGCGCCCTGGCGGACGTGCCGCTGACCTTCCTGCCCGGCTCCACCAAGTTCGTCGAGATCGACCGCCAGTTCCGCGGCGAGTAGCCCATCTGCCGCCGGACGGGGGGGGACGCTGTCAGGGAGGAAAGAAGATGAAGTACGACTTCACCAGCCACATGGAGCGCCACGGGAAGGACTCCATTGCCGTGGACGGCCTGGGAACCGGGTTTGCGCCGGCCGCACCACAGGAGGGCTTTGACGTCATTCCCATGTGGATCGCGGACATGAACTTCCCCACCGTTCCCACGGTGACCGAGGCCATCATCGAGCGCGTCGGTCACCCAGCGTTTGGGTACTTCTCGCCGACGGACGAGTACTATGACTCCATCATTCGCTGGCAGTCCACGCGCAACGGCGTGGAGGGCCTCACTCCCGAGTGCATTGGCTACGAGAACGGCGTGCTCGGCGGCGTGGTGGCCACGCTGAACAGCTTTGTTGCCCCCGGCGACAAGGTCCTTCTCCACAGCCCGACCTACATCGGCTTCACCAAGAGCTTGGAGAACAACGGCCTTACGATCGTGCACTCGCCGCTGAAGATCGACGAGTGCGGCGTCTGGCGCATGGAC
>CAJMPT010000049.1 GCA_905215465.1 uncultured bacterium
CGGCGCAATACTGTCTTATGGCCCTGACGCTGCTCAGGGCCACCCTCACCGAGCCCAAGCTGCTGCTGCTCGACGAGCACACCGCGGCCCTCGACCCCAAGACCGCGGCCAAGGTGCTCGAGCTCACCGAGGAGATCATCTCCGAGCGCAAGCTCACTGCCCTCATGGTCACGCACAACATGACCGACGCCATCCGCCTGGGCAACCGCCTCATCATGATGGCGGACGGCCGCGTCATCTACGACGTCTCCGGCGACGAGAAGAAGTCCCTCACCGTGCCCGACCTTCTCCGCAAGTTCGAGGAGGTCAACGGCTCGGCCCTGGACAACGACAGGATGTTGCTCAGCTAGCGCCGATTTTGCCGCAGAGCCGCCCTCGGCGCCGCCTCCAGACCGCCTCAAACGCGTTTTGGGTTCGCCGTTTTGGGCAAGCTCGCAAGGCTCAATTGCAAAGCCGCAGGTCACCGCGTTGAGGTGCCCTGCGGCTTTTGGTTTGGCTCCCAGCGCCGAACCCAATTCAAGAATCGATTTGGGTTCGCGTGTCGCGGACATCTGGGGACCTGATTTTCTCGCCACCAAAGCTACCTGCGGTTATGCAAATCGATGCACCACGCGCCCCCGTGACGCCGAACCCAAATCGTGTTTGGGGCGTTTGTGCCGCCTGGGATGGCCCCTCGCGCGCCCGTGCGCACCCTGCTAGACTGTCGCGCGGACAAACGCCAAGACGCAGGGGAGAAGAGCGTGGTCACAAACACGGCGACGGCCGAGCACGAGCAGATGCCCATCCAGGAGATTGCGCCCGACAGCTACCGGGTTGCCTACGAGGGAGACCCGCTGGCCCCCGTCTGCGAGGACCAGACCGAGGAGGAGGCCCGCCACAGCGACGAGGTGGCCGAGCACCGCACCGAGGGCTACGGTAAGCTGGGCTTCTTCCTCATGCTCAACGTCGGCCTCATCCTCACGGCGGTGGCCATGGTGCTCTTCAAGACGCCCAACCACCTGGCCTTTGGCGGAACCACGGGCGTGGCCATCGTCCTGGGTGCGCTCTTCCCCCAGCTTCCGGTTTCATCGTTTATGTGGGTGCTCAACGTGGCGCTCGTCATCCTGGGCTTTGTGTTCCTTGACCGCAAGGCCATGATCTGGAGCTCGTTTGCCTCCATCGCGCTTTCCGCATACGTCTCTCTCTTTGAGTGGATCTTTCCGATGACGCAGTCCATCACGGGAGACCTCACCTTGGACGTCTGCTTTGCCGTGCTTCTCCCCGCGCTGGGAAGCGCCCTTGTCTTTGACATCGGCGCGTCCACGGGCGGCACCGACATCCTGGCCATGATCTTGCGCAAGCGCACGGACGTGGAGATCGGCAAGGCGCTCTTTGCCGTGGACATTGCCATCGTGTGCGCCGCGGCGGTCATCTACGGCCCGCGCACCGGCCTGTGGTGCATCCTGGGCCTGGTGGCAAAGACCTTCGTGGTGGACACGGCCATCGAGTCCATCCGCCAGCGCAAGGTCTGCCAGGTCATCTGCAAGTACCCGCATGAGGTGGAGGAGTTCATCGTCCGCAAGCTCGGCCGCACCGCCACGGTGCAGACCGGTTGGGGCGCCTACTCCGGACGCCGCGTCATCATCCTGAACACGGTGCTCACCCGCCGAGAGGCCATGGAGCTGCGCCTCTACGTGCGCAGCATCGACCGCGGGGCCTTCATCACCATCACCAGCAGCTCCGAGATCATCGGCCGAGGCTTCCGCGGCATCAACTAGCGGCCCCCTCGCAAATTTGAACACGTCCCCAATTTGCGGGCGGGGATGTTTCCGTCGTGGGGCGGCTCGGTGGCAGGTGGCGAGCGCGGGCTATGCTGGTCTGAACGCCAGCCCACATCCCGCGAACAGCCAAAGGAGAAGTGCATGCGCCGAATCAAGACCATCGATGACATCACCAAGGACGGCCAGGTAGAGTTCGGCGAGGGGTACCAGATTGTGTCCGAGGTCTCCGAGGCCGACGCCATCCTGATGCGCTCCACCGACCTTCACGGCTACGAGCTGCCGCCCTCCATCCGTGCCATCGCCCGCTGCGGTGCCGGCGTCAACAACATCCCGGTGGAGGAGTACGCGCGCCAGGGCGTCGTGGTCTTCAACTCCCCGGGCGCCAACGCCAACGCGGTCAAGGAGATCGTCATCGCGATGCTCATCCTCTCCAGCCGCGGCGTGGTGCAGTCCATGGAGTGGGTTCGTGCCCACGCGGACGACCCGGACATCCTCGTCGACGCCGAGAAGGCCAAGAAGGCCTTCGTCGGCCACGAGCTCAAGGACAAGCGCATTGGCGTGGTGGGCCTGGGAAACGTCGGCTCCAAGGTGGCAAACGCCTGCGTCGATCTGGGCATGGACGTCTTTGGCTATGACCCGTTCATCTCCGTCGAGCACGCCTGGGCGCTCTCCCAGAGCGTGCAGCGCGTGGGCACCCTCGAGGACCTCTGCCGCAATTGCGACTACCTGACCCTGCACGTGCCCTCCAAGCCCGACACCGTGGGCATGATCGGCGCTGACCAGCTGGGGCTCCTCAAGCCGGGCGCGGTTCTCATCAACTTCGCGCGCGAGACCATCATCGACGAGGACGCCGTCGACGCGGCGCTGCGCGGCGGCCGCCTCTCCTGGTTCTCGTGCGACTTCGCCACGCCCAAGACCGTGCGCATGCCCAACACCTTCATCACCACGCACTCCGGCGCCGGCACCGGCGAGGCCGAGGCCAACTGCGCCGACATGGCCATCTCCGAGCTCAAGGACTACCTGGAGAACGGCAACATCGCCAACTCCGTCAACTACCCGTCCTGCTCCATGGGCAAGGCCCGCGCGGCCAGCCGCATTGCGTGCCTCCACGCCAACGTGCCCAACATGATCGGCCAGATCACGGCCGTCCTGGCGCACGACAACGCCAACGTGCAGCGCATGGTCAACGAGTCCGCCGGCGAGAACGCCTACACCATGTTCGACACCGACGAGCACCTTGAGAACAAGACCATCGAGGCCTTGAAGGAGATCCCGGCCGTCTACCGCGTCCGCGTCATCAAGTAGGCGAGAAAACCGACCTGGGTATGCGTCGACCAATACCCAAGTCGGTTTTTCTCGCCAAGAGACGATTAATGCCGACCTGGGCGTCCTTTCGGGAACACCCAGGTCGGCATTTCTGACAAATGAGACAAAGGGACTGTCCCTTTGTCTCATTTCCTCCTGAAGAGCCCGCCGCCGAGGAGCTTGGCGGTGACGGCGCCCATGTCGAGCTTGGTCATGTCAACGTTGCAGGCGGAGGCCACGCTCGCAAGCCGCACGAGGTCGAGCTTTGCCACGTCGATCTGACTGAGGTCGAGCTTGCCCAGGTCAACGCAGGAGAGGTCGAGCCTGAGGTCTGCCGCCAGCGCGAGGGCCTCCTGGACAACCTCGGTGAGGTCAAAGCCCTCCGCGGCACCGGCCACGCGCGCGACGGCGGCGCGCGGGTCGGCGATGAGCTCCTGGGCCACCTCGGGGGCCGCCTTCACGGCCTCCACGATCTTCTCGGCAATATCCTTGCTGGTCACGTGGTCCTCCCTCTACTCGGCGGAGGCGGCAGAGCCGCTCTTGGCCTCGTCCAGGTAGTTGTAGAGCGTGTACTTTGAGATGCCGAAGTACTTGCACACCTTGGGGCCGCTCTTGGTGATGAGGAAGGCGCCCGTGTCGTTGAGGTAGCGGATGGCGCGGACCTTGTCGTCCTTGGTCATGAGGGCGACCGGGGTGCCCACCAGCTGCACGCTCTGCTCGATGAGGTCGTCCAGGAGGTCCGCCACGTTGCGCACGATGGGCTCGGGCTCCTTGGGGGCGTCGGCCTCGGTGCCGCAGATCCAGTTGATGGTGCTCTGCGCCGCGCGCAGCACGGTGATGTCAAAGTTGATGGCAAAGATGCCGATGACGCGGCCGCCGTCGTCGCGGATGAAGACGGTGGAGGACTTCAAGATCTTGCCCGTGGCCGTCTTGGTGAGGTAGGAGAGGCGGTCCTCCAGCTTGTGGGGGCCGGCGTGCAGCGCCTCAAGCACCACGTGGCTGGGGCCGTCGCCGAGCTTGCGACCGGTGACGTGGCCGTTCTCTATGGCCACGATGGAGTGGTCCGGGTCTGCGGACTGAAGGTCGTGCACCACGACCTCGCAGCCGTCGCCAAACTGGAGGGCGATGGCGTGCGCCAGGCGCTTGTAGAAGTCGAGCTGGGATTCCTGCATGCGTCACCCCGTGGTTCGTGGTCGTCAGAATCTTTGTTTGCGCCAGCGAGAAATGCACGCGGCGCGGTTCTTAAAGATACCCCAACAACCTGCTCGTAAGTCAGACTTGTGTAACAAACCAAATGTTTGTAATGCGATCGTCTCACGGCAGGACAACGTCCATGCCCGACCCCGCGGCCCCTGGTCTTCTCGCCTTGTGACCACTCGCGGCGCGAGAACGCCGTGCCATCTACCGTTCGCCGAATACCACAACTGCCGCCAGAGCGTTGTCCGCCGAGATAAACGCGCAGTTATTACAATCTGTTTTCAATCAAAACAATTTGTTAGACCGACGTTTCGCTGACCGTCTGCCGGTTTCGCTTCGCGCGCGTGTCGGGGAGAATGTGACCAACGTTGCTGGACGCCGCGAGGGGCGCGCCCGGCGCAGAAGGGCCCTGCGTCTGAGAGGCCGAATGAGGAGAGAGAAGGATCTGCATGAGTGAGTCAGCCCAGACCACCGTCGAGAAGGAGCAGGCCGAGTCCCCGCTGCTGTTCCAGCGCGAGGGTGTCCCGTCCCTGAAGGACCTCCTGCCGTGCTCCCTGCAGCACGTCCTGGCCTGCTTTGCCGGAGCCATAGCCCCGGCGATGATGATTGCAAGCACCTGCCACTTCACCGAGGCCCAGGAGACCGCCATCATCCAGGTGGCCCTCATCCTGACGGCCCTGGACACGTTCCTCCAGCAGTTTCCGCTCTTCGGGCGCATCGGCTCCAACCTGCCCATCCTGACGGGCGTCTCGTTTGCCTTCCTGCCGGCCTTCCAGGCCATCGGCTTCGAGTTCGGCTTTGGCACCCTCCTGGGCGCCGAGCTCGTGGGCGGCGTGGTTGCCATCCTCTTCGGCGTCTTCTTCAAGAACGTTCGCAAGCTCTTCCCGCCGCTGGTCACCGGTACCGTCATCTTCACCATCGGCGTCTCGCTCTACCCGACGGCCATCAAGTACATGGCCGGCGGCGTGGGCTCCCCGATCTTCGGCTCCTTCCAGAGCTGGTTCGTGGGCCTGGTGACCTTCGCCATCGTCTTCGGCCTCTCCAACTTTGGCAAGGGCGTCATCAAGCTCGGCGCCATCTTCTTTGGCATGATCGCCGGCTGCCTCATCTCCATCCCGCTGGGCATGGTGGACCCCTCCGGCGTCGCTAACGCCGCCTGGTTTGCCCTCCCGCAGTTCATGCCCTTCAAGATCGAGTTCAACGGCGCCGCGTGCCTGACCATCGCCGTCGTCTACATCATGGCCAACGTCCAGCTCATCGGCGACCTCTCCGCCGCCACCCTGGGCTCCATGGACCGCCTGCCCGAGGAGAAGGAGCTCTCCGGCGCCCTCATGGCCCAGGGCACCGTCTCCATCGTGTCCTCGCTCTTCGGCGGCATGCCCACCTCCGCCTTCGGCCAGAATGTGGGCATCATCGTCTCCAACAAGGTCATCAACAAGTTCGTCTTCGTCTTCGCGGCGGCCATCTTTGCCGTGGCCGGCTTCGTGCCCAAGCTCGCGAGCGTCCTGACCATGATCCCGCAGCCGGTCATCGGCGGCGCCACCATCTCGGTCTTTGGCACCATCACCCTGAACGGCATCCGCATGCTCGTCCGCGACGGCCTGACCCCGCGCTCCTGCACGGTCTTCGGCGTCTCTGTGGCCTTCGGCCTGGGCATCTCCCAGGTGTCCGGGTGCCTGTCCGGCGCCGGCATGCCCGACTGGATCTCCACCATCTTCGCCACCTCCGCCATCACGCCCTGCGCCGTCATGGCCATCATCCTGAACAACGTTCTGCCTCCGGAGGAGGTGCCCCTGCCCAGCGACACCAACGCCCCCAACGACCTGCGCGTCGAGGCCGCGGCCGTCGTGGACGCAAACGCCTCCGACGTGGACACCCTCGAGGCCGTCACCCGCTCCGACGAGGAGGTCGGCGAGGTGGGTGTCATGTTCGACGCCGCCGAGCGCATGGCCACCTTCGAGGAGAAGGGCAAGGAGGGCAATGGGGCCGAGAAGGACTTCTCGTCTGCGGAGTCCCGGGACAAGAACTAGGCTTTAGGGGAGGGGAGCCGCTTGCCCCCTTCCGACCATCGGTTGCATCACGGGCCCCATGGGTACCGCGGCACCCCAACAAGAGATTGGAGTCAAGATGCTTCTCGTCGGTAACGGTCGCGTCATCACCCGCGACCCTGAGAACCCCTACATCGAGAACGGCGCCGTCCTCATCGAGGGCGATTCCATCGTCGCCGTCGGCCCCGAGGCTGACCTCAAGGCCCAGGCCATCGGCGCCTCCTACGTGGACGCCAAGGGCGGCGTCATCATGCCGGGCCTGGTCAACTGCCACACCCACATCTACTCGGGCCTCGCCCGCGGCCTTGCCATCAAGGGCTGCAGCCCCACCAACTTCCTCGAGAACCTCGAGCAGCAGTGGTGGAAGATCGACGACAACCTCACGCTGGACGGCACCCGTGCCAGCGCCTACGCCACCATCCTCGACTCCATCCGCGACGGCGTGACCACCATCTTCGACCACCACGCCAGCTTCTGCGAGATCCCCGGCTCCCTCTTTGCCATCAAGGACGTGGCCGAGGAGTGCGGCATCCGCTCCTGCCTGTGCTACGAGGTCTCCGACCGCCGCGGCGCCCAGAAGCGCGACGAGTCCATCAAGGAGAACGCCGACTTTGCCAAGTGGGCCGCCGACGCCCGCAAGGACGGCAACCACATGGTGGCCGCCATGTTCGGCGGACACGCCACCTTCACGCTCTCCGACGAGACCATGGACATGATGGCCGAGGCCAACAACGGCCTCACCGGCTTCCACATCCACGTCTGCGAGGGCATGAACGACGTCTGGGACTCCCGCCAGAACCGCGGTGGCATCAGCCCCATCGAGCGCCTGCTCCAGCACGACCTGCTCGGCCCCGACACCATGCTCGGCCACTGCATCCACGTGACCCCCGCCGAGATGGACATCATCAAGGAGTCCGGCACCTGGCTCGTCAACAACCCCGAGTCCAACATGGGCAACGCCGTGGGCTGCGCCCCGGTCCTGGAGTTCTTCCGCCGCGGCATCCCCGTGTGCATGGGCACCGACGCCTACACCCACGACATGCTCGAGAGCCTCAAGGTCTTCCTCATCATCCAGCGCCACAACGCCGCCATGCCCAACGTCGGCTGGTGCGAGGACATGTCCATGCTCTTCGAGAACAACCCCAAGATGGCCACCAAGTACTTCGGCCGCACGGTGGGCAAGCTCGCCCCCGGTGCCGCCGCTGACGTCATCGTCATGGACTACAAGCCCTTCACGCCCTTCTCCGACGAGAACATCGACGGCCACATGCTGTTTGGCATGATGGGCAAGAACTGCCGCACCACCATCATCAACGGCAAGGTCCTCTACAAGGACCGCGAGTTCGTGGGCATCGACGAGGAGCGCATCAACGCGTGGACCATGGAGCAGTCCAAGAAGCTCTGGGGCACGCTCAACGAGCGCGAGTACTAGGAACCAACACGCTTTTCTCGCCGGCGGGGCTAGCGTTCCCGTCGGCTTCGCGGCCTCCGCGGGGCCGCAGGCGTCACGTCTAGGGGGACGTGGCACAAACGCGTGCAACCGCGCGGTCTCGGTTGCACAGGAGAGGAGCTCTTTATGAGCGACATCATGAGGCCGATCCCGTTCGCACGGCTTATGGACTGGATCCTCACCGAGAACGCCGAGAAGGGAAGCATCTTTGGCGTTCGCAAGATCGTTCGTCACGAGGGAGGCGCCGAGCCGATCTTTGCCGAGAAGATCGAGACCCCCTTTGGTCCGGCCGCCGGCCCCAACAGCCAGCTCACGCAGAACATCGTGGCCTCCTACGTTGCGGGCGCCCGCTTCTTCGAGCTCAAGACCGTCCAGGTGATGGACGGCGAGGAGCTCTCCCGTTGCGTGGCCAAGCCCTGCATCGTGGCCGAGGACGAGTGCTACAACTGCGAGTGGTCCACCGAGCTTGAGGTCCCGCAGGCCATGGCCGAGTACATCAAGGCCTGGTGGGCGTGCAAGCTGCTGGCCCGCGAGCTTGGCCTGGGAGACCCGGATGGCTTCGTCTTCAACATGAGCGTTGGCTATGACCTCGCGGGCATCAAGAGCCCCAAGGTCGACGCCTACATCGAGGGCATGAAGGACGCCTCCGGCACCGCCGTGTGGGCCGAGTGCCGCGACTGGGCCCTGGCCAACCTCGACCGCTTCCAGAACGTGGACGCGGACTTTGTCAACTCCGTGAGCCCGCACGTCTCTGCCTCCGTCACCGAGTCCACCCTGCACGGCTGCCCGCCCGACGAGATCGAGCGCATCGCCACCTACCTCATCACCGAGAAGGGCCTGAACACCTACGTCAAGTGCAACCCCACCCTTCTGGGCTACGACTACGCCCGCGAGCGCCTGAACAGCCTGGGCTTTGACTACATTGCCTTTGACGACAGGCACTTCCGTGAGGACCTGCAGTGGGCCGACGCCGTGCCCATGTTCCGCCGTCTCATGGCCCTCACGCAGGAGCGCGGCCTGGCCTTTGGCGTCAAGCTGACCAACACCTTCCCCGTGGACGTCACCCGCAAGGAGCTGCCGAGCGAGGAGATGTACATGTCCGGCCGCTCGCTCTTCCCGCTGACCATCCACCTCGCCCAGAAGATCTCCGCCGAGTTCGACGGCAAGCTGCGCATCTCCTACTCCGGTGGCGCGGACGCCCAGAACATCAAGAGCCTCTACGACGCCGGCATCTGGCCGATCACCATGGCCACCACCGTCCTGAAGCCCGGCGGATACGAGCGCTTCAGCCAGATCGCCCACGTCCTCGAGGGCGTCGAGCGCAAGGCCGACGTTGACGTTGCCGCCGTGGCCGCCCTGGACGAGTCCGTCGCCAGCGACCACAAGTACGCCAAGCCCATCAAGCCGGCCTCCGCGCACAAGCTCGACTGGCCGCTGCCGCTGACCAACTGCTTCACCTCCCCCTGCCGCAATGTCTGCCCCATCGAGCAGGACATCCCCGCCTACCTGGCCGCCGTTGACGAGGGCCGCCTGGCCGACGCCTTGGCCATCATCGCCGAGCGCAACGCCCTGCCCTTCATCACCGGCAACCTCTGCCCGCACCCCTGCGGCACCAAGTGCATGCGCGCCTTCTACGAGCCCGAGGGCGCTGCCATCCGCGCCTCCAAGCTCAAGGCCGCCCGTGGCGGCATCGACGAGCTGCTGGCCTCCATCAAGGCCAACAAGCCCGAGGCCGTCGAGGGCGCCCAGGGCAAGAACGTTGCCGTCATTGGCGGCGGCCCGGCTGGCCTGGCCTGCGCGTTCTTCCTGACCCGCGCCGGCGCCAAGGTCACCATCTTTGAGCGCAAGGAGAGCCTGGGTGGCGTCGCCCGCCACATCATCCCGGCCTTCCGCATCTCCGACGAGGACATCGACCGTGACGTGGAGCTCTGCCGCGCCTTTGGCGCCGAGGTCAAGCTTGGCGTCGAGGTGGCCGACGTGGCCAAGCTCAAGGCCGATGGCTACACCGACGTCGTGGTCTGCACCGGCGCCTGGGCCCCCGGCCACGTTGGCCTGGAGTACGGCGACGAGATTGACGTCCTTGACTTCCTGGCCGCCGCCAAGTCCGGCCTGGACCTCTCCACCCTCGGCTCCGACGTCGTCATCGTCGGCGCCGGCAACACCGCCATGGACGCCGCGCGCGTGGCCAAGCGCCTGCCGGGCGTCAAGAACGTGCGCATCGTCTACCGCCGCACCAAGCGCTACATGCCCGCCGACGAGGAGGAGCTGGCCGAGGCCCTCTCCGAGGGCGTCGAGCTCTGCGAGCTCCTTGCCCCCAAGGGCGTGGCTGACGGCATCCTGACCTGCGACGTCATGGAGCTTGGCGAGCCCGACGAGTCCGGCCGTCGCAGTCCCGTTGCCACCGGCAAGACCATTGAGGTCCCGGCAACGGCCGTCATCTGCGCCGTCGGCGAGAAGATTGAGGGCGGCATCTACGAGGCTGCCGGTGTCCAGACCGACCGCCGCGGCCGTCCCGCCGGCTGCGACACCGGCGTCGAGGGCGTCTGGGCCGCGGGCGACTGCCGCCGCGGGCCTGCCCGCTTCGTGGACGCCATCGCCGACGCCCAGGAGGTCGCGCGCAAGATGTGCGGCGTCGACTTCTCCAAGTACTCCGCCGCCAACGTGCGCTCCGGCCACGAGTCCGACTGCTACGGGCGCAAGGGCGACCTGCGTCTTGGCTGCGCCGGCTGCCAGAAGAACTCCGGCTGCCTTGGCTGCGCCACCATCTGCGAGGCCTGCTGCGACGTCTGCCCCAACCGCGCCAACGTCTCCATCACCGTGCCGGGCCTGGTCCAGCACCAGGTGGTCCACGTGGACGGCATGTGCAACGAGTGCGGCAACTGCGCCGTGTTCTGCCCGTGGAGCGGCCGTCCGTTCAAGGACAAGCTGACCCTGTTCTGGAGCGCCGAGGACATGGGCAATTCCACCAACCAGGGCTTCCTTGCCCAGCCTGACGGCAGCTTCCTGGTGCGCCTTGCCTCCGGCATCGGCGCCTACGACGTGGACGACGCCTCCTGCGGCCTGCCCGAGGAGGTCCGCCTGACCATCAAGGCCGTCCGTGACTCCTACGCCTACCTGCTTGCCAAGTAGCTTCAGGTAGTCCCCTGCGCGGCCGGCGAGAGGCATGTCCTTCTCGTCGGTCGCGCACCCGTGCGGTGATGCGAGGGGGGGAGGCCCCTTCGTATCGTTTCTCCGTGCGAGCGTTGTTCCGTTTTGTGTTAACGAGTGAAAGGGCCAAGATGGCCGACGACGAAGAGAAGTACGCGCAAAGGAAGGCTCCCCAGAAGCCCGGCGCCGCCAAGAGGCCCCGCAAGCCCAGGCCCGTGGCCGTCGTCCTGTGCAACGGCAACTGCGAGCTCCACGGCTGCGAGCAGGGCTGCGTTGGCTGCCAGGCCTGCGTCAACGCCTGCCGCAAG
>CAJMPT010000050.1 GCA_905215465.1 uncultured bacterium
CGTTGATCTGCGAGCTGATGGCGCCCTTGCCGTCCTGCGTGCACGGCGTGAGGCCAATCATGCGCTGACTGTAGTTGTATCTGTAGTAGCCATCACGGAAGAAGTTGTTGCCGATGCGGTCGGTACTGTCGCTGGCAAACTTCACGACGGAAACCCGGTGCTGCATCTCCGGGTCATCGATTCCCTCGTTTGCCTTTGCGATCTCGTCGACGAAGGCATTCGCGGCAGCCTTCAGGGCATCGATCTTCTTCACTCCGCCACTCATCCCATCCTCCATCGAGCCAGAGGCATCGAGAACGAGGACGATGTCGAGCGGCGTGGTCGACGTCATCGTCAGGTTTGAGGTCGAGGAGATGGCGGAGAGGGCAGTCAGGAAGTCCGAGTTGCCCTTCTTGATCGTCATGGTTCCGCCAGCGCCTGTGAGGTCGATGTCGCCGTCGGAGACGGTCTTGTCCGTCCAGATGCGGCCGACGTTCTCCGTCGAGTTATCGAGGCCCCAGTCACGCCACGTCGATGCGGAGGAGGGATCTGCCAACGTCGTGGCACCCACCGTCGCGGCAAGGGTCGTCGTCGGAGCTAATGCGAGAAGTACAACGAACAACAACAAGAGCCTTAGACGCTTCATGGCAACCTCCTCCAGCGAAAGCCAGCTAACCGAGCTTATCGTCAGGGAGCTGAAGCCAAACTGATAGGTCACACATGTGCCAACTTTAGATACCCGCAGGTAGATTAGTTGGCGCCCTCGTCAAACCAGGCGACAAAATCGCGATAGAGACCAAGTCGCGTGGTCACTCCCGCCTTCTCGTAGATGGAAGCGATATGTCGCTGGGCGACGCGCCGAGAGATAAAAAGCTCATCGGCTATCTCCTGAACGCCAAGGTCTGTGGAAAGGAGAAGACCGCACACCTCCGCCTCTCGGGCGGTAAGGCCGAGCTTCTCAATATAAGTATCGAGGGCCTCCTCGCGAGACGGGCTGGAAGGCCGCGGAAGGCCGCCGCCAAATGCCACGCCATCCTCCCCCCCCAGGCCTTTCGTGACGCCCCAGGCAATGTCGCGAAGAAGGACCAGAAGGCAGCCAATCGACAACAGACACGACACGCCCGCCGTCGCCACCACGCCACACGACTCGAAGAAAGGCCGCGCGGACAACGCTCCAATGGCTCCCACAAAACAGCTGACGGCTCTGCCCACGCTCGCGATGACCTCCGGGCGCGACGTATCGGGTGCGATCCTCATAAAGCTCGCGCTGAGATACATGACGTAGAAGGCGCCGTAGACCCCCGCCATGACGGTAGCCATGCCCAACCACCCATCCGCCTCGGCAGCAGGCGTTGCCACGGCGATGAGAAACATCGCGCATACCGTGATAAGAGATCTGAGGTTGCCATTCTTTAGGTCAAAGAGCACGCCTACAAGCGGGAGGGACAGCATATAGACGATTTTCGATAGGCCCACACTGATGATTTCGCCGCTGGCGTACTTCCAGACGAGGACGCTATCGAGAAGGCCGTAATCGAAGGTCATGGCAACCGCAGCGATCACGAGGATGACGATAGGGCGCCCTCCCACGGTGGGAGGCTGCTTCTCGGTGGGGTCTTGCTCGAGCCTCCGACTGTTGGCTGGACGCGTGAAGAGCCACGTGATGGCGGACAAGCTCAGGACCACACAGACGACAAACACAACGGATGTCTGCCCCATCACCTCGACAGCATATTGAAGCAGGGAAGAGACGCCCATCCCTATCCCAAGTGCCCTGCCGGAGAATTCGCTGCCATAAGACACCAGGCTAAAACCGTAGTGAATGTCGGCGCCGAGTACGCCGAGCGCGAGGACCGTCGCGCAGCTAGCCAGAAGAAGGCTCTCAATGCGCCGGGTGGCCATCATCCCGATGGAGCCAACGAGGCAGAGCGCGAGGACGAAGGGAACCGCCATCTTCCTATACTTTTGAGTAGGCAAATAGGAGCGGGCAACCCAGAACAGAACATAACCAAGCCCCGTGAAAGCCAGCAGGAGCGCATATGTAGAGCCGAGGACGCCAACCTCCGCCAAACGAGGCGCACGGGCGAGCGTCGCGGCCATACAGAGCTTCCAGGCAAAGAAGTAGAGCGTGAATGCCGTCGCCTCGATCAAGAGGGGCCAGGAGGCGGCATGGGGACAGTCGGCACGATGGGACTTGCTAGCCTCGCTCATCCTGGACCTCCTCTCCTCTTTTAGTCCCCCATAGTATTTGAGGTAGGGGGGGACAACAAAAAAAGCGACAGTTGTCCCAACACTGATTGGGTATCGCAAAACGAGGGCGGATCCAAACCGACAGTGTCACTACGACATACCCGCGTCTCACGGACATTTGTCGTTATACCTCACGGCGCTGGGCAGAAGAGACGTGAGGGGGGGGGAAAGGTTGAAAAAAGCCGCCAAGGATAACCCCGGCGGCTGTGCTGTCTTGGTGGAGACAATGGGGTTCGAACCCACGACCTCAGGCTTGCAAAGCCCGCGCTCTCCCAGCTGAGCTATGTCCCCGTGCTCTTTCTCTGACCTACATAATAATCGCCCCAGCGGCGACTCGGCTAACACTGGGGCGACTATTGCCAAAAAAAAGTTGGTGGGCCTGACAAGGTTCGAACTTGTGACCTCCCGGTTATCAGCCGGACGCTCTAACCAACTGAGCTACAGGCCCAACGCGAGAAGTAATACTACGCGCTACCCCCATCGCCGTCAACAACTTTTTTGAGAAAACTATTCCGAGGGCCAAATTCTCCCGATCGCCCGCCCGATTGCGGGTAGGATTACCACCGCAACAGGCGCATCGGGAGGTTTATTTGTCACTCAGAAGAATGGACATCAAGTCGGTCGTCGTGGGCGAGGGCCCCGTCGCGTCCCTGGTGGTGCTCTGTCCCCAGCAGACCAAGGCCGGCGAGGGAGCCATCAAGCTGCCCATTCGCATCGGAACGGTGGAGGCCGCGGCCATCAGCATGGGCGTCGAGCGCCCGGCGGGCGGACGCCCCATGACGCATGACCTTCTCGCCAGTGCCATAGAGGCCCTTGGCGGAAAGGTGGCCAGCGTCCGCGTGACGTCGGTCAGCGGCACCACGTTCTACGCGCAGGTGGAGCTCGTCGCCACGGACGGCAACCACGAGTACCTGGACGCCCGTCCCTCCGACGCCATTGCCCTGGCGGTCCGCACCGGCGCCCCGGTCTATGCCGAGGAGTCCGTCCTCACCACGGCCGCGCTCCCGGACTTTGCCGCGGTAGAGAAGGACGAGCGGGAGGCCGAGCTGGCCGAGTTCCACCGCTTTGTGGAGGGCCTCTCCCCGGAGGACTTCAACGTGCCCACAGATGGCAACTCGGACGCCCAGGCGTAGCCACCCACGCGGGGTGTGCGCCCAGTGTCCCTCCCAACCACAATCAGGTCACCAAAAAAAGGAGGCCCCAACCGGGGGCCTCCTTCATTTGTGCGTCAGCCAGAGAGGCGAGGGCTACTCGTCGTCTCCGTCGAGAAGGTCCTCGGACAGCTCCTCACCATCGCCAAGGTCGACGGGCTCTTCCTCGTCGGCATCGGCGGCACCGGCGGAGGCCAGGTCAAGAGCGCCCTGGCCGCCATCGGCCTTGGCGGCCTTCTTCGTGCGGACCGCCATGCGGGCGATGGTGGACACGCTGTCCTTGTCCGCCATGTTCATGATCTTCACGCCCTGCGTGGAGCGGCCAAGGCGGCTGATGTCCTTGACCTTCACGCGGATGATGACACCCTCGTTGGACATGATCATCAGCTCGTGCTGCGGGCCCACGATGCGGCACGCAACCAGGTTGCCCTTCTTCACCGTCATGGTGATGGTGTAGACGCCCTGGCCGCCGCGCTTGTGCTCCGGATACTCGGAGACCGGCGTGCGCTTGCCGTAGCCCTTCTCGGTGATGACGAAGAGGTCACCGTTGCCGTTGGTAATCTCCATGCCCAGCATCTTGGCGTCGCCCTTGAGGGTGATGCCGCGGACGCCGGAGGTGTCGCGGCCCATCGGGCGCACGTCGCTCTCGGGGAACATGATGGCCTTGCCGTCAGTGGAGACGAGCATGACCTTCTCGCCTTCCTTGACGCGGCGGACGTTGACCAGCTCGTCGTCGGCGCGCAGCTTGATGGCGATGATGCCGTCGCGGCGGGTGCGGTCGTAGGCGCTCATGGAGGTCTTCTTCACGGTGCCGGACGTGGTCGCAAACATCAGGTACTCGTCCTCGGAGAAGGAGCGGCAGGTGATGACGGCCGCGATCTTCTCACCGTCGGCAAACGGCACGAGATTGACGATGGCGCTGCCGCGGGCGGTGCGGGCGCCGATGGGCAGCTCGTGGACCTTCAGGCGGTAGACCTTGCCCTTGTTGGAGAAGAACAGCACGTAGTCGTGGGTGGAGGCAACAAAGAGTTCCTCCACAAAGTCCTCGTCCTTGAGGTTGACGCCCTGGACGCCCTTGCCGCCGCGCTTCTGGCTGCGGTAGGTGGCAACCGGGGTGCGCTTGACGTAGCCGGCGTGGGTGACCGTGACCACCATGTCCTCGTCGGCGATGAGGTCCTCCACATTGAGCTCCTTGGTGCCCTCGGTGGAGATCTCGGTGCGGCGCTTGTCGGCAAACTTGCGGCTGATCTCGCGCATCTCGTCCTTGATGACGGCCAGGATCTTCTCGGGGTTGGCGAGAAGGTCCTCGTAGTAGGCGATGGCACGGCGCAGGCCGGCGAGCTCCTCCTCGATCTGGTCGCGGGAGAGTCCGGTCAGGCGGCGCAGGCGCATCTCGAGGATGGCCGTGGTCTGCTCCGTGGAGAAGCCGAAGCGCTCGATGAGGCGCTGGGAGGCCTCGGCGTCGGTGCGGCTGGAGCGGATGATGTGGATGACCTCGTCGATGTTGTCGAGGGCCATGAGGTAGCCCTCGAGGATGTGCGCGCGGGCCTGGGCCTTCTTGAGGTCAAAGCGGGTGCGGCGGGTGACGACCTCGACCTGGTGCTCGATGTAGTTCTGCAACATCTCGCGAAGGGAGAGGCACTTGGGCACGCCATGGACCAGGGCCAGGTTGTTGACGCCGAAGGTGGTCTGGAGCTGCGTGAACTTATACAGGTTGTTGAGGACGACCTGCGGGATGATGTCCTTCTTGAGCTCGATGACCAGGCGGATGCCCTTCTGGTTGGACTCGTCGCGCATGTCGGAGACGCCCTCGATGCGCTTCTCGTTGACCAGCTGGGCGATCTTCTCCTGCAGGGCGCCCTTGTTGACCTGGTACGGAATCTCGGTGAACACCAGACGGCTGCGGCCGGTCTTGGTGGTCTCCACGTGGGCCTTGGCGCGCACGGTGATGGAGCCGCGGCCGGTCTCGTAGGCCTCGCGGATGCCGTCGGTGCCCATGATGACGGCGCCGGTCGGGAAGTCCGGTCCGGGCATGACGGTCATGAGCTCGTCGACGGTGGCGTCGGGGTTGTCAATGAGCATGCAGGTGGCCTCGACGGCCTCGCCCAGGTTGTGCGGCGGGATGTTGGTGGCCATGCCGACGGCGATGCCCGACGAGCCGTTGACCAGCAGGTTGGGGAAGCGCGCGGGCAGGACCTGCGGCTCCTGGAGGGACTCGTCGTAGTTGGGCTGCCAGTCTACGGTGTCCTTCTGCAGGTCGCGCAGCAGCTCCATGGCGGGCTTGGCCAGGCGGGACTCGGTGTAACGCATTGCGGCGGCGCCGTCGCCGTCGATGTTGCCAAAGTTGCCGTGGCCGTCCACCAGGGGCGTCCTCACGGAGAACCACTGGGCCAGGCGAACCATGGCCTCGTACACGGCGAAGTCACCGTGCGGGTGGTACTTTCCGATGACCTCGCCGACCGTCCACGCACTCTTCTTGTGCGGACGGTTGGGGAAGATGCCGGACTCGTTCATGGCGTACAGGATGCGCCTGTGGACGGGCTTCAGACCGTCGCGCACGTCCGGGAGGGCGCGCGCCGTGATGACGGACATGGAGTACTCGATGAACGACTGGCGCATCTCATGGCCGAACTCGGAGATCTGCAGGGTGCCGCCGTGCTCGTCGGTCTCGCCGGTGGCCTCGCCGCGTCCGCCGTCGCCGAACTCCTCCTCGAGCTCGCCGTCGTCGTCATCGTCGTCCGCGTCCTCGCCCTCGGCGTCGGGGTCGTAGACGTCCTCGCCGGAGTCGTCGGCCTGGGCGCGGTCCAGAAGGCGCCTCAGGTCCTCGGGAAGCTGCTCGTCGGAGCTGCCGTTGTTGATGTTGTCGTCTGCCACGTAAGGCCTTTCTCTAGGTGGCGTTTCTGCTGGCGAGAAGGACGCGTCCCTCTCGCCTAAACGATGCGAGGGCGCAGGGCCCGGGCATCACCTACGCGTCAAGGAAGCGCGCGTCGTGGGCGTGGCGCTCGATGTACTCGCGGCGGTACTCCACCTGGTTGCCCATCAGCTCGCGCACCGCGCGCTCGGCGGCGGAGGCGTCGTCGATGGTCACGCGCTGCAGGATGCGGGTGCGCGGGTCCATGGTGGTGGAGGCCAGCTGCTTGGGGTCCATCTCACCAAGGCCCTTGTAGCGCTGGACGGTGTACGGACGCTTCTTCTTCTTGACCTTGCCGTTGGTGGAGTCCTCCACCTCCTCGTCACTGTCGTAGTCAAAGCCCAGCTCGCGGATCTTGCGGCGAAGGATGTCCTCCTCGGGCTCCTTGCCGTTGGGGTAGACGTAGTAGATCTTCTTGCGGACCTTGATGCCAAAGATCGGCGGGCAGGCGGCGTAGACGTAGCCGGCGTCAATAAGCGGTCGCATGTACTTGTAGAAGAACGTCAGCAGCAGGATGCGGATGTGCGCGCCGTCGACGTCTGCATCGGTCATGATGATGATCTTGTGGTAGCGCGCCTTGGAGATGTCGAAGTCCCCGCCGTCACCGGAGGCGTTGGTTACGCCGGTGCCGATGGCGGTGATGAGCGCCTGGATGGTGTCGCTCGAGAAGGCGCGGTGGTCGCCCACGCGCTCCACGTTCAAGATTTTGCCTCGCAAGGGGAGAATTGCCTGGATGTCTCGGCGACGGCCGTCCTTGGCCGAGCCGCCTGCCGAGTCGCCCTCGACGATGAAGAGCTCGGTGAGCTCCGCGTCTCGGACGGAGCAGTCCGCCAGCTTGCCGGGAAGGTGGGCGGTCTCCAGGAGGGACTTGCGACGCGTTGCCTCGCGGGCCTTGCGGGCCGCGGTGCGGGCCTTGGAAGCCTGCATGGCCTTGTTGACGATGGTGCGGCCCTGCTTGGGGTGCTCCTCGAGGTACTCGGCAAGGCCGTCGGAGACCACCTTCATGACCAGCGGGCGCATGAAGGAGCTGCCCAGCTTGGCCTTGGTCTGGCCCTCGAACTGCGGATCGCCCAGCTTGACGGAGATGATGGCCGTCAGACCCTCGCGGATGTCATCGCCGGTGAGGTTGGCGTCCTTCTCCTTGAGGATGTTCTGCTTGCGGGCATAGTCATTGACCACGCGGGTGAGCGCCGTGCGGAAGCCCTCGAGGTGCATGCCGCCCTCGGGGGTGTAGATGTTGTTGGCAAAGCTCATGACGTTCTCGGAGTAGCCGGTGTTCCACTGGATGGCCACCTCGACCTCGCCGCGCTTCGCGGGGTTGTCGGCTTCGTTCTTGCCCTCGAGGTAGATGGGCCTCTTGAGACCGTCGGCCACCTCCTTGCCCTCGTTCAGAAACTTCACGAAGTCGATGATGCCACCAGAGTAGCAGAACTCCGCCACGCGCGGGGTGAGCTCGCGCTCGTCGGTGAGCACGATCTTGAGGTCGCGGTTGAGGAAGGCCATCTCCTGCAGGCGGTCGTGCAGCGTGTCAAAGCTGTAGACCGTGGTCTCGAAGATCTCGTCGTCGGGCCAGAAGGTGATGGTGGTGCCCGTGGCCTGGGACTTGCCCACCACGGTCATCTTCTTGACGGTCTTGCCGCGGGCAAACTCCATCTCGTAGATGTTGCCGTCGCGCTTGACCTGCACCACGAGGCGCTTGGAGAGGGCGTTGACGACGGAGCTGCCCACACCGTGCAGGCCGCCGGAGACCTTGTAGGCGGCGTTATCAAACTTGCCGCCCGCATGCAGGATGGTCAGGACGACCTCGAGGGTCGGAATCTTCTTGATGGGGTGCTTGTCCACGGGGATGCCGCGGCCGTTGTCTACGACGGTGATGGAGTTATCGGCGTGGATGGTCACCTGGATCTTGTTGCAGAAGCCGGCAAGGGCCTCGTCAACGGCGTTGTCCACGATCTCGTACACCAGGTGGTGCAGTCCGCTGGCGCTCGTCGAGCCGATGTACATGCCCGGGCGCTTGCGGACGGCCTCAAGACCCTCGAGGATCTTAATCTCGCTGCCGTCGTAGCTGTTCTTCTTTGCCACGCGTCGTCCTCTCTCGGGGCTCTTCTCCCCGCATCGGCTGTTCACGCAACCTTTGTTGAATTACGGGCTGATGCCAAAAACAGGCATAGCCAGACCATGATAGCCCATCAAAAGGCCATGAGAGGCCTTCTGAGGCCCCTTCACAAGTTCTTGCGTCCCTCATACCTCTGGCGGCGCATGCACGCGGCCATGGCCTTAGAGACGCTCTCCCTGAGCCTCGGCGGTAACCCCGCCGTCTGCCTCTCTATCTCTTCCCTCTCCCGAGTTGACAAAGGGACAGTCCCTTTGTCAACTTTTTCCGCCGTGCGAGAAGGGAGGGCGGCCCCCTCGCGCCCATCCCGCAACATGGGCTGCCCCGAGGTCTGCTCGGCCTTGGGCCGCGGCCGCTTGTTCTGCAGAAAGCGGACCTCGGAGTAGTCAAAGCCGGCGGTCTGGAGGCGCGCCAGGTAGATCTCGCGGTTGGCGTTGAAGTCCACCATGCGCATGCGGCTGTCCACGTAGACGCACAGGGCGGGTGCCATGCCGGGCGCCTTGGGCTTGCCCACAAAGACGCCGGTGGTGTGCTTGCGCTCTATGTCGCCGATGACGGAGTGCCAAGCCAGGCCCGCGGCGTGACCGGCGCCCATCTTGGCGCGCACCTCGGGACTCTCAAAGAAGTCGGACAGTACGCCTCCCAGGCTCTCGTCGTGCCCGCGCCAGTCCATCTCAGTCGCCATAGCCAACCACCTCCGCCCCGTCCAGCAGCTCAGGCGAGAAGTACCCCAGGTTGGTGGTGGTGATGACCGTCTGCACGCCGCGACGGGCAAAGCGCGTGACGGCCTCGCGACGGCGCTCGTCAAGTTCGCTCATGACGTCGTCCAGGAGCAGCAGCGGCTGGTTGCCCACCACCTCGGCCGAGAGCAGCACCTCGGCCATCTTGAGCGCCAGCACCACGGAGCGCTGCTGGCCCTGGCTGCCGTATGCGCGGGCGTCGCGACCCTCGATGAGAAACGCCACGTCGTCGCGGTGCGGACCCACCGTGGTCTGCTGGCGGCGCAGGTCGTCGGGGCGCACCGCGGCAAGGCGGGCGCAGAAGAGCTCTCGCAGCTCGTCCTTGGAGAGGCCCAGGGCCTCTTCGCCCAGGCTGCAGAGGTAGCGGCACTCCAGGCCCTCCCCCGCGGCAAGCTCGCCGTAGACCTCGCAGACCTTGGCCCGCAGCCGCTCGAAGAGCCGCAGGCGGCCGTGGAGCAGCGTGGCGCCGCCCAGGGCCACCGAGGCGTCCCATGCGTCCAGCAGGTCAAGGTCGGGCCTCTCCTCCTTGAGCAGGCGGTTCCTCTGCTCGATGGAGCGCGTGTAGGTTGCCAGCACGCTCGCAAAGCCACGGTTTGCCTGGCGGCCAAAGTCGTCGAGCTCGTCTCGCCGGAAGGCGGCACTGCGCTTGACCAGCTGCAGGTCGTCGGGGGTAAAGAGCACGCTCATCAGGGTGCCGGAGACCTCGGAGGCCTGGATGCGCTTTCCGTTGCGGAAGAACTGCCTGCGACCCGAGACCACGTCGCAGCGCAGGTCGACCACGCGGCCGTCCCCCTCCAGGCGCGCCGAGGCGCGGGCGGCCTGTGCGCCCTCGCGCACCAGCTGGGCCGGCGTGGGGTGCCTGAAGGAGTAGCCGGCCGTCAGCAGCTGCAAAGCCTCGACGGTGTTGGTCTTGCCCGCCGCGTTGGGACCGCACAGGATGGTGGTCGCCGGCGCAAGGCCGACGACCTTCTCCCCAAAGCTCCTGAAGTCCTGGAGCTCAAGCGTCTTGACCAGAAGTCCCACGAGCCCGCCGCTCCGCTAGAGGCGCACCGGCATGAGCAGGTACAAGTAGTTGACCTCGCCGTTTGACTTGAAGATGCCCGGCTGCGTGGAGCCTTGAAGCTCCAGGCGCAGGCTCTTGGAGCCAGAGACCGCGTTCACGCAGTCAAAGACGTAGTGGTAGTTGAGGGCGATGGAGAGGCTCTGGCCCTCCACGTCGGTGTTCATGATCTCGGAGGACTCGCCCTGCTCCGGGGAGCTGGCGGAGAGCTTCATCAGCCTGCCGTCGGCGTCAATGTCAAAGCGCACGGAGGCGTTGGTGAGCGCGATGACTGACACGCGCTTGAGCGCGGCGGCAAACTCGGCCACGTCGATGTCCACCGCCGTGGCGCAGGAGGCCGGCAGCAGCTGCTTGTAGTCCGGGAAGTTGCCCTCGATGCGGCGGGAGACAAACGTCGTGGTGCCAAAGGTGAAGACCACCTGGCTCTCGGTGATGCCGATCTGGATGCTGTCCTCCAGGGTGGGCATGCTGAGCACGTCGTGGAACACGTTGCCGCTCACGATGGCACGGAAGGCCTCGTCGGCCGGGGACTCCACGGAGGCGTCACAGACGGCCAGACGGAAGGAGTCGGTGGCCACCAGGCGGATGGTGTTGTCCTCGACGGTCAGCAGGATGCCCTGCAGGATGGGGCGCGAGCTCTCCTTGGAAGTGACCTTGTAGACCTTGTCCACCATGGTGGAGAGAAGGTCACACGGAAGCTCGATCTGGCGCTCCGGGTTGACCTCCGGGAAGCCGGACCAGTCGCCGGCAGAGAGGGTGTTCAGACGGAAGGTGGACTTGTCGCAGGAGATCTCGATGGTCCTCTCACCGCCCTCGAAGGTCACCGCGGCGTCGGAGAGGTTCTTCACTATGTTGGAGAGCACCTTGCCGGAGACCACGGTCTCGCCCGGCTCCTCGACGTTTGCCGGAATGAGGTGGCGGATGCTGATGGTGAGGTTGTTGGTCTGGAACTCAAGGGTGCCGTCGGCCGCCTTGATGTAGATGCCTGAGAGGATGG
>CAJMPT010000051.1 GCA_905215465.1 uncultured bacterium
AGAGGTCGCGGACGAGCTGCCTGAAGTCCACGCGCTCCTCGGCGGCAAAGTAGCAGACGGCCTTCTCGCCATCGAAGAGGTACTCCACGCCGACGGGCTTCATGTCCAGGCCGCTGGCGCCAACCAGACGGCGGAAGGTGGGCATGGCGTCCTCGCCGCGCTGGGCCAGCCGCTCGGCACGGTCAAGGTCGGAGTCCGTGGCAATGCGCACGACGGAGCGCAGCTGGGCGTGGCCGATGACCTCCTCGAGCTCCTCCTCGGTAAGCTCGCGGGCGTCGCCGGTGGCAAGGCCGATCTCGGTACCGCGCTCGGTGGTGCAGATGACGTGGTCCGCCTCCTGGGCGCCGGTGCCCGCGGGGTCAAACCACAGGTCGCGCGCGGCGTAGGTGAACTTCACCGGAATGATGGTGGGCATGCAAGTGCCTCCTTTATGGAAAGCAGCATGGCCTCGAGGGCCAGCTGCGGCGATACGTTGTGGGCAAGGTCCTCCGCAGCCGCGGAGCACGCCGCCAGGGCACGGGTGACGCCACCCGCGTCCGTTGCCGCGGCCATGCGCTCGACGGCGGCCGCGGCGTCCTCGTTCACGATCTTGCGGGAGACGTCCTCGCAGCGAACGAGCACGTCACGCAGGACGGACTCCACGGCCGCAAGAACCTCCATCATACCCGAACGCTGACGTGCGGAAAGCTCGCGCTTGTTTGCCTCCTCCACCTGCTTGAGCGCGGCGGCGGTGAGAAAGTCGGCAGACTCGTCGAGGGCCTCCTTCTGGGCGTCCGCGACGCCTTCCAGCGGGAGCTTTGCCTCCTCGACGATTTGGCGAGCCGCCTGGAGCACGTCCCAGGAGTCGTCGCGAGCCAGCTGGTCGAGCGTGGCCACCACCAGGCGGCGGACCTTCCTGCGGGCGGGCGACTTGAGGAACTCGACAGCATGGGAGGCTGACCCCGTCACGGAGAGCGCGATGACGGCCTCCTCCGGAGTGGCCGCGACCTCGCGCTGAACCCGGGCAAGGGCCACCTCCGGCGGCACCGACGAGAAGGGCACCACCTGGCAGCGAGAGACGATGGTGGGCAGAAGGCTTGCCACCGTGCGCCCGCAAAGGATGAAGGTCACGCCGGTGGGCGGCTCCTCGAGGGTCTTGAGCAGCGCGTTTGCCGCTGTGCCACGCAAGAGCTCGGCGCGCTCCAGCACGTAGACCTTGGAGGGGGCGCGCATGGGGGCAAGCTGGGCGTCGGCAATGACCTCGCGGACCTGGTCGGCGAGGTAGCCCACGGCCGAGGCCGGAGCATACCAGTGGACGTCGGGATGCGTTCTGTGGGCCACGCGGCGGCACTCGTCGCAGGAGCCGTCTGCCCCGTTGGGACAGACGATGCACTTGGCCAGCGCCTCGGCGGCCTCGTGCTTGCCTGAGCCCGGCGCGCCCACAAAGAGGTAGGCGTGGCTGAGGCGCCCCTCTCCCACCGCGCGGGCCAGGAAGTCGCGCACGCACGGCTGGTCGGAGAGTCCCGCGAGCGCGGCGGGCACGCCCGTCTGCGCGGCGGCCATCACGCCTCACCCCGGCTGGCGAGAAGCCCGTCCACCAGGGGCGCGACCTTCTCCTCAAGGCGGGCGAGGACCTCCTCGGCGCTGCCGGCGGCGTCGACCACGTGGACGCGGCCCGGCTCGGCCTTCGCCAGGTCAAGGTAGCCCTGGCGCACCCGCCTCTGGAAGGCCACGCCCTCGGCCTCCAGGCGGTCCGCGCCGCCGCGGGTCGCGCGGGCGAGCGCGGCCTCGGTATCCATGTCCAGGACCAGCGTGAGGTCGGGCCTGACGCCGCAGCTGCCCAGCGCGTTTGCCCGGGCGATGGCCTCGCCGTCGAGGGCACGGCCCGCAGCCTGGTAGGCATAGGTGGAGTCACAGAAGCGGTCGCACAGCACCACGGCGCCGCGGTCGAGCGCGGGCTCGATAACCTGGCGGACCAGCTGGGCGCGGGACGCCTCAAAGAGCAGCAGCTCGCACTCGGGGGCCATCCCGGCGTTGTCGGGGTCAAGCACGAGCGAGCGGATCTTCTCGCTTATGGGCGTGCCGCCGGGCTCTCGCAGGCGCACGACCTCGCGGCCGACCGCTTGGATGGCATCAGCCAGAAGGGCGACCTGCGTCGACTTGCCGCAGCCGTCTGCCCCCTCGAGCGTGATGAACGTGCCCCGCATAGCGCCCCTGCCTTCCGATTGCCTAACTCATATAGGATATACGCCCTACGCGATCTGCGCCAAAAGCGCAGGATCGATTCGCACCTCGAGCAGGTCCTCCATGCGGCAGCCCAGAACGGATGCTAGGCTCGCCACCGAGGCGGCCTGGGCATGGTTGATGTCCTTCTTTCGCTGCTCGTACATCTGGATGGACCTCAGGGAGACCCTGGCGCGATGGGCCAGCTCCTGCTGGGAGAGGCCCGCCCGCCTGCGAAGCTCGGCCAGGCGCGTGGGACCGGCAAGGCGCGCCTGCTCGATGCGCCGCGCGGCCTGACGTACGAACTTCGACTCATCGGCCTCGTGATAGGGATGGTACAGGGAGGCCACTGCGTCATAGGGCAACGCCGAGAAGAGCTCGCCAAAGGTCACGTCAAGCTCCCACTGCGCACGGGCTATGACCCAGCCGGACCAATAGTCGGGCGTCCGCTCAAAGCGGAATCGCGGTTCCGTCGTCCTGGCATCACCATACCCGAGCTCGTGCGAGAGCTCCCAGAAGAGCTCCACGCCGGAAAGGCCGCCGAGCACGCGGGGGTTGCCGCGCGAGAACTCCCGACCGACGGCGCTCATGGCAAGAAGCTCGGCGACCTCACTGCCCTCGGCTCCGTAGTCGTTGACCGCAAAGTCAAAGAAGCACGCCAGCTCCGTCATCGCATCGGCCAGGTAGACCTCATCGTAGGCGCTCATCGCTCTTGTCCACCCTCCCTGAAAGCAAGTCCAAGACGTAAATGCCCTGCGGGTCAAACCCGGGACCCTCCATGAACGCTCGCCTGGCCTCAAGGTCTCGATGCTTGCGCCGCGGATAGTACGCAATCGCAGGCGCGGGCTCAAAGCCTGTGTATTCCAGCTGGCCAATTGCCCGTGAGGTCCTAAGCGCCATCTGCCGACCCAAGCCTCCAAGCCTCATCGCCCAGCTCAGCTGCTCCACGCTCAGGGAGTTTGAGACAAACTGCCGCACAAACGAGAAGTACGAGTCATCGGCACGATAGCCGCAGACGACATCATAAGCTTCTAGGTCGACCGGGTAGTTCTCTTGGATCCACTCCGCGGCGGCCAAGGCCACGGGAGAGCCGAGATTGACCACGCGGTGGGCGAGGAGCACGCTCAGCCATTCAAGGACCGAGTGGGCATCGGCATCAAGGTCAAGGACGTTCAGTCCATCCAAGTCAAGCTCGTAGCGGCTTGCCACACCGTCAATCTCTTCGCGGCGACATGCCCACTCCCTCGCAAGCTCAAGGTGCTCCGTCGTGTAGAAGGCGCGGCCATAGTCGTTGTTCTCCCGACAGAAGGAGAGGTCAGGATGCTTGACGATCATCGTTGAACCGTGCCAGAGCTCCATGGTCACCTCCAAGGACTATCACCATAGTGATACTTTAGCACGAGTCACAAAAAGGGGCCGGCGCATGGCCGACCCCTGGGGACTTGCTCTTATGTCCGCTAGGCCTTCTTGGTGGTGCTCTTCTTGGCCGTTGACTTCTTGGCCGTTGGCTTCTTTGCGGCGGGCTTCTTGGCGGCCGTCTTGCCACCGGCGGCACGTCCGCGGCCGCGGCCGGCGGCGGCCTTCTTCTCCCTGCCCGGACAGTCCATGTTGGGGCAGAGCTTCCAGGGGCCGCGTGCCGTGGTCACCACGACCATGGGAGCGCCGCAGTCCGGACACTCCTCGCCCGTGGCCTCGAGCTTGCCGCGCTGCGGCAGCGGGTAGCTGGTTCCGCAGTCGTCGTAGTTGGTGCAGCGGATGAAGCGCTTGCCGGTGCGCTCGGACTTGTGCGCGATGAGTTTGCCCGTGCGGCCCGCCTCGGCGCAGGCGTGGCAGACGCCCACCTCCACGTCAGGCTCACGGTTGGTGGGACAGGCGGGGTTGACGCAGGTCTCGTAGGCCTTCTGGCGGAAGGGCTGAACCTTGATGCGAGGGGCTCCGCACTCCGGGCAAACCGCCGCCTCGCCCTCGAGCGCCTCGATGCGGCCCTGCGGCAGCGGGTAGGTGACGTCGCAGTCGGGCCACCCCATGCATCCGGCAAAGCTGCCACGGGTCTTGGCGCTGGTCTTGACCACAAGGTCACGCCCGCACTTGGGGCACACGCCAATCTTGGCGTCGGCCGTGACGGCGTCCGCAATGGCCTCCGAGAGGTCCTCGGTGTGCTCGATCAGCCCGTCCATCATGCCGGCGAGAAGGGCGCGCGAGTGGGTGACCACCTGGGCCTGGGTGTCTGCGCCCTCGGCCACCTTGGTCATGTCGTCCTCGAGCTCGCTGGTCATCTCGGGTGTGGTGATGCGCGGCGCATAGGTGTTGAGCGCGTCGATGATGGCCATACCCAGCTGGCTGGGCTCGCACGGGTCGTTCTTGAGGTACTTGCGCTGGTAGAGCGTGTCGATGATGCTCGCGCGCGTGGACTTGGTGCCCAGGCCGCGCTTCTCCATCTCCTGGATGAGCTTGCCCTGGCTGTAGCGCGCGGGCGGCTCGGTCTGCTTGGCCAGAAGGTCCATCTTGCGCACGTCGCAGACGTCGCCCTCGTGGAGCTCGGGCAGCTGGTCGTCCTTCTTGAGGCCGTAGGGATAGATGGAGCGGAAGCCCGGGTTGGCCAGCACGTTGCCGGAGGCCTGGAAGGGCTCGCCGTTGACGTCGAAGGTCACCTTGGTGCCCTCGATGGTGGCGGGGCCCATGAGCGTGGCCAAAAAGCGCCGCGCGATGAGGTTGTAGAGCTTCCAAGCCGCGGGCTGGAGCTTGTCGGGGTCGGCCGCGCCCGTGGGGTAGATGGGCGGGTGGTCGGTGGTCTCCTGCTTGCCTCGCGTGGCCGTGAGCTTGGGCTGGGCGAGAAGGGCCTTGCACGTGGAGGCGTACTGCGGAACCTTGGAGATGGTGCGCACGCAGTCCTTGAGGTCAAGGGAGCTGGGGTAGACGGTGTTGTCCACGCGCGGGTAGGAGATGAGGCCGTCCATGTAGAGGCTCTCGGCCAGGCGCATGGTACGGGCCGGCGAGATGCCCTCGGCGGCCGCGGCGGCCTGCAGGCTCGTGGTGTTGAACGGCGCGGGCGGGCGCTGCGTGCGGCTCTTGCGCTCCACGGCGGTCACGCGGGCCTCGGTGGCGTTCTGCACGTTGGCAAAGGCGGCCTCTGCAGCGTCCTTGTCCCAGAAGCGGGCCGTGGTGTGGCCCACCTTGAACGGGTCCTCCTCGCCGTGGCTGGCCTCACCGGAGATCACCCAGTAGTCCTCGGGCTCAAAGGCCATGCGCTCGCGCTCGCGCTCCACCACGAGGGCGAGCGTCGGGGTCTGCACGCGGCCGGCCGAGCGGGTATTGCCAAAGCCCGAGAAGCGGGCCGTGGTGAGGTAGCGCGTGAGGACGGCGCCCCAGATGAGGTCGATGTACTGGCGGCTCTCGCCGGCGTCAGCCAGGTCCTGGTCGAGCTCGACCAGGTTGTTGAAGGCGTGGTCGATCTCGGCCTTGGTGAAGGCAGAGTAGCGCGCGCGGGAGACGGGCACGTCGGGGGCCACCTCGCGGATCTGGCGCAGGGCGTCAGATCCGATGAGCTCTCCCTCGCGGTCGAAGTCCGTGCCTATGACGACGGAGTCGGCCTTCTTGGCGAGGTTCTTGAGCGAGCGGATGATGCCCTTCTCGGCCGGGATCTTCTCGATGGGAGCCCAGACCAGGTACGGCAGGCTGGCGATCTTCCAGCCCTTGATGTCGATTCCGTCCTTGAGGTAGGGCTTGCGCTTGGTGTCGTAGGGCGGGCGGGCAAGGCCGTCGGGGACGTCAGCGGGCAGGACCTCCCCCTCGGCCGTCACGCCAAACCAGCCCTCCTCGTCGTTGAACTTGAGCTCGGGCGGGAAGTCGGGCTGCAGGATGTGGCCGCGCAGGCCGATGGTCACGCAGTCCTCCCCGCCCATCCGGAAGCGGTAGACGGGGGTGTCGTAGACCTTGTCGGCCTTGGGCTTGCCGGAGTCAGAGAGCAGGCGCGCAATCTGGCCGGCAGCGTCGTTCTTCTCGGTGACGATGAGCTTCAAGGAGGGTCCTTACGTGGGTCTTAGTCGTTGTCCAGGGCGTGCTGCTCGTAGTCCTCGCGGGACCACTTGAGGGCGGCCTTGCCATCGCGGGCAATGATGATGTAGCGGGCCACCGCCAGGGCAATCTCGTAGAGGGCGATGAGGGCGGCAAACATCAAGATCATGGTGACCGGGGAGGCGTCCGGGGTGACGACGGCGGAGAGGACCATGAGGCCGATGTAGACGTAGCGCCACTGGGAGCGGAACGTCTTGTACGGGACGAGGTGCAGGATGGAGAGGTAGAAGATGACCAGCGGCAGCTGGAAGGCAATGCCAAAGCCAATCTCCAGCAGCATGTAGATGTTCAGGTAGTCCTCGGCGTTGGCCAGGTTCTGCGCGAACTCGAAGCTCTGGTCGAGCAGCCAGCCAAAGGCGGCGGGCTGGATGACAAAGTAGCAGAAGATCATGCCCAGGAAGAACAGGACGACCATGGCGGCCACGGTGGGCACGACCCACTTGCGCTCGTTGGGCCTCAGGGCGGGTAGGAAGAAGCCCATGACCTCCCAGATGATGATGGGCGCGCAGATGATGACCGAGAAGAACAGGGCCACCTGGAAGCGGATGGTGAAGCCTCCCAGGGCGGTGAAGACGTAGAGGTCGCCTCCGCGCATGGCCTCGCGGATCTGGTCCATCATGAGGTCGATGAGGGCGGGGGTGGCAAAGTACACCACGACGGCGCAGACGAGAAGCGACACCACGATGATGGTGAGGCGGCGGCGGAGCTCTCCGATGTGGTCGAAGAGCGGCATGCGTGCGGGTCCGATCGGCATGGGTCTAGGCCTCCTTCTGGTTCTGCTCGTCAGCGGGGGCCTCGGTCTTGGCGGGGCGCTTCACGGCATACAGGTCTGCGGCGGAGAGGGGCTTGCTCTCCTCGGGCTCGGGCGTAGGCTCGGCGGGGGCGGCAGCAGCCTCGACAGCGGCGGTATCGGCAGAGGCGTCGGCGTCCTCGGACGCGGGCTCGGCGTCAGCGGCGGCCTCGGCAGCGGCTGCGGCCTCGGCGGCCTTGGCCTCCTCGGCGGCGCGGCGCTCGGCCTCGAGGCGGGCCTTGCGCTCGGCGAAGGTCTCGGAGCGCTTGGTTGCGGGCTTGTCCTCGGCGCCCTCGATGTCGGCGTCGGCCTCAAACTCCTCGGAACGCTTGCGGTTGGGCTTCTTGTCGCCCATGGCCTCGGCGGCCGGGTCGACGATCTCGGTCTGGACGACCTGGGTGAAGCCCTCCTGGGCGTTCCTGAACTGACGCAGGGCGCGACCGAGGGTCTTGCCCATGCCCGGGAGCTTGTCGGGCCCGAAGATCATGAACGCGAAGATCAGGATGAGCGCGAGCTCTGTCTCTCCGATTCCTAACACTGGCGAATCCTCCGTTTGCGTACGGCTTTGGCCACAGGGGCCCTTTCTTGCGGGCTGGGTTGCCCAGACGAGGCGCTACGCCTCGCGGATGTTGAGGTCCTTCTCCACGCCGAGCATGCCAAGGACGCGGGCGACGTTTCTCTGCGGGCGGCAGACCACCAGCGAGAGACCCTTCTCCTGGGCGCGGTGGGCGGCGCCCACCAGGACGCCGATGCCCGTGGAGTCAATGTAGGGAACGTCCGCCAGGTCGATGACGAGCTCGCCTGCGGTCTCGGGAAGCTTGGCATCGATGGCGTCCCTCAGCTCGGATGCGTTGGAGACGTCCACCTCCCCCGCCACCTTGACGAGAAGGGCGTCGGCTTCTTGAGAGAACGTGATGTTAAGTGCCATGGTGTTCCTCCTTGTGACGCTAGAGGCTGGTTCCGGAAAGGTTGGCCAGGGTGTCCGTGAGGCCCTTGACGCCGGCGGAGCCGGTGGTGGAGCTGCCGGACGTGGTGGTGCCGGAGGCGTCGGTGCTGGCGGTGGTGCCCGACGCGGCGGAGTCCATCGCGGCGAGGCGCTGGGTTGCGTAGGTCTTGGCGCCGTACTCGTCGTCGGCGTCGGTCTCCTGGGCCTTCTGGTAGGCCTCGCGCGCCTGGTCGGTGGAGCCTGCAGACTCGTAGAGCATGCCGAGGTTGGCCCAGGCGGGACCGTAGTCGGGCATGTCCTGGGTGAGCTGCTCCAGGGCCGCGGTGGCCTCGGAGGTCTCCTCCTCGTAGTACTGGCAGAGCGCGCGGTCCACGCGGACGGCGCCGGAGTCCTTGAGGGCCAGGTACTGGTCGTAGTAGGAGATGGCCTTCTCCAGGAGCTCGTTGGCGTGGGAGGTGGAGGCGTCGGTGGAGCCGGAGTAGCGCACGGTCACGCCCCAGGCCATGTAGTCCTTGCCTAGGTTGAGCAGGGCGGCAAGGTTCTGGAAGTCGGAGGCGAGCTTGGACTCGAGGGTCTCCACCAGGGGCTGGTACTTCTCGTCTGCCCGGGAGACGGCGTCGGTGGAGGCGTCGGTGGAGCCGTCGGAGGAGTCCTGGGAGTCGCTGGAGTCGGAGCTTGAGCCGGAGTCCTGCGACTGGCTCTGGGAGGCGTCGTCTGGCGTGTTGGACGTGCCGAAGATGGCGGCGATGGAGGGCAACATCATGGAGAGGGCCATGAGGACCGCGAAGACCGTGAGCGCGACCTTGGCACCCGTGGACAGACCGTCCTTGGGCTTTGCCGACTCGGCCTTGGCCCTGGCGGACCCCTTGGCGCGCCTGGCCTTGGCGCTGGCCTGCTTCTTGTTGGTCTTCTTGGACATGTAAGACGTGCCTTTCGTTGCTTTGCGCCGCCCGGCGGCGGCACCCGTAACTATCTAGAGTACGTCACTTGGCCCCGAGCGCGCCACAGTCAAGCTCGGCGGGCGGCAACAAACACAGAAAAGGGGCCTTCGGGCGAGAAACCCGAAGGCCCCTTGGGGCTACCTGGCCTCGGCGGCCAGGCGTGCGGAGACGAGCTTCACGGCCACCACAAAGACGTCGAGGGCCTGGTCGAGCTCCTCGATGGTGGGGAAGGTGGGCGCAATACGGATGTTGGTGTCCTTGGGGTCCTTGCCGTAGGGCCAGGTGGCGCCCGCCGGAGTGAGCTTGACGCCCAGGTCGGCGGCCAGGCTCACGATAGCCTTGGCGGAACCCTCGGGGCCGTCGAAGGAGACAAAGTAGCCGCCGCAGGGGTGCGTCCAGGTGGCCACGCCCAGCTCGCCGAGGCCGGAGGCGAGCTTCTCTTCCACCAGGGCAAAGCGCGGGGCGACGATGGCGGCGTGCTTCTTCATGTGGGCGCGCACGCCGGCGGCGTCCTTGAGGAAGCGCACGTGGGCCAGCTGGGAGATCTTCTCGGGAGAGACGCGCATGCTCGCGAAGGCGGCGCGGACCTCGGCCATGTCGGCGGGGCTGGCCGTCATGAAGGCCATGCCGGAGCTGGGGAAGGTCACCTTGGCCGTGGAGGCAAACTCGTAGACCAGGTCGTTGGCGCCGGCCTCCTTTAGGGCGTCGAAGATGTTGAGCAGGTGGTCGCCCTCGCCCTTGAAGGTGTGGACGCAGTAGGCGTTGTCCCAGAAGATGCGGAAGTCGGGGGCGGCGGGCTTCAGGTGGGCGAAGGCGCGCACGACCTCGTCGGAGTAGGTGACGCCGGTGGGGTTGGCGTACATGGGGACGCACCAGATGCCCTTGACGGAGGGGTCCTCCTCCGCGTAGCGGCGGACGACGTCCATGTCGGGGCCCTCGGCGGTCATGGGCACAGGGACGTTCTCGATGCCGTAGCGGGCGCTCACGGTGAAGTGGCGGTCGTAGCCCGGCGCGGGGCACAGGAACTTGACCTTGCCCTGCTGGCTCCAGGGCTTGTTGCCGCCGATGCCGTGGGTGTAGGCGTTGCAGACCACGTCGTGCATGAGGTTCAGGCTGGAGGACCCGTTGACGATGACGTTCTTCTCGTCGACGCTAAGGAGCTCGGCGGCAAGGCGGCGGGCGGAGGGAAGGCCCTCGGGACAGCCGTAGTTGTCGGCGGCCACGCCCTCGTCGGAGAGGTCGGACTCGGAGGTCAGCAGGTCGAGCATCGGGCGGGAGAGCGCCGTCTGCTGCGGGCTGGGCTTGCCGCGGGCCATGTCGAGCTTGAGGTCAAGTGCCCTCAGGTCGTCGGCCTGCCTCTCGAGGTCCGCGATGGCGGCCGCGAGCTCTGCGTCGTTCATTGCCTCATATGCGTTGGGCATGGTTCCTCCTAGGTCGGTGGCTGAATGCGAGTATAAGGCCGGGGCCGCGTGGGAGCTGCTACCATGAGACGTCCCGACAACAATTGCTAACAGGCAGATTACAGGCAGGAGAGACCATGGGCATCTCGTTTGACTTTCGCTCCGAGGACTACGGGGAGCTCCAGCACCTGGTGGACGCCCTGTTTGCGCCCGGCGTCTCGCGCTACGCCACCGTCACCAAGCTCGACGTCATCATGCGGGCCGAGGCCTTCGACCTCTGCGCAGACCTCGCCGAGGTCATTGACCTGTTGCCCTCCGCCACCTTCACGCGCACGCAGCTGTGCGACCAGATGAACTCCATCCTCTCCGGCCACGGCTGGGGCGGCATCTACGGCACGGTGGAGTAGGGGTCGAGAAGGACGTCCGGTAGCGGCGAGAAAGCCGGAAGACAAAAAAGGAGGGCGGCACCCATCGGATGCCGCCCTCCCGTCATGAGCTTGCGCCGTTGAGCGAGACCTACTCGTCCTCCTCCAGGGCGGCGGCGATCTCGTCGGTGATGTTCATGGTGTGGTAGACGTTCTGGACGTCCTCGAGCTCGTCGAGGCGGTCGACCAGGCGCTGGACCTTCTTGGCGTCCACGACGGAGACGTCGGTCGGGGTGGTGGGGACCATGGTGAGCTCGGAGCCCTTGACCTCGATGCCCTGGGCCTCCAGGCCCTTCTGGACGTCCTGCATCTTGTCGTAGGCGGTCCAGACGATCCACTGCTCGCCGGCGTCCTCGTAGTCCTCGCCGCC
>CAJMPT010000052.1 GCA_905215465.1 uncultured bacterium
AGACGTCGTCGGCGGGGGAGAGCACCTCGGACTCGTCGATGTAGTCGATGTCGATGGCCTGCAGCACCTGCGCCTCGGCGATGTGGCCGATGCGACACTTTGCCATGACGGGGATGGAGACGGCCCTCTGGATGCCAGCGATCATGGCCGGGTCGCTCATGCGGGAGACGCCGCCGGCGGCGCGGATGTCGGCCGGGATGCGCTCCAGGGCCATGACGGCGCAGGCACCGGCCGCCTCTGCAATGCGTGCCTGCTCGGGGGTGGTGACGTCCATGATGACGCCGCCCTTGAGCATCTGCGCGAGCTCGCGGTTGAGGCGGGCGCGCTCCTCGCGGGACGGGGCGTTCTTCTCTGCCATGCGTTTCTCCTTTGCGTAGCCGGTGCGTGTGCGGGATATGCTATGCGCAATCTGGCATGAGCAAAACATCCAGAATCTGACAAAATAATCGGGTCAGAATAAGGCCAGCAGGCAAGAACGGATAAGTCCAGATGCTTGACTACAACCTTGCCGAGAAGGGCGAGCTTTCGCTCTACGAGTATCTCTACCGGCGCATTCGCGATGACATTGTGGCTGGCGTCCTGGAGGCGGGAGACCGGCTTCCCTCCAAGCGCTCGCTTGCCCAGCACCTGGGCGTGAGTCTCGTCACCGTAGAGGGCGCCTATGCCCAGCTCGTGGCGGAGGGCTACGTGCGCTCGCGGCCGAGGAGCGGCTACTTTGTGAACGCGCTGCCGGGCCTTCCGGCGCGTGCGGCCCTCGTCCGGAAGGCTTCCGCGGCGCAGCGCCCCGAGGCGCTTGCGCTGGCCGAGGCTGCCCCCGCGGCATCGGGGGAGTCTCGCGAGCTGGCGCGGCTCTGGTCGCGTGCGCTGCGCGATGCCCTGGCGGGGGAGCCGGAGTCGGAGCTCTTCTCGCCGGCGCCCCCTCAGGGCCTGCCAAGGCTCAGGGCGGCCATCTCGGACCACCTGAGGCAGACGAGGGGCATGCAGGTCGATCCGTCGCGCATTGTGGTGGGGGCGGGCGCCCAGGTGCTGGACAACATGATCGTGCAGCTGCTGGGACATGACCTCACCTATGGCGTCGAGGACCCGGGGTACCTGCGCCTCACCCGCCTCTATCGGGCAAGCGGCGCTCAGGTGGCTCACATTGGCCTGGACGACGAGGGCGTGTGCATGGACGAGCTGGCGGCCAGCCGGCCTGACGTCATGCACCTCATGCCGTCCCACCAGTTTCCCACCGGCCGCGTGACCAGCATCGCTAGGAGGTACGAGCTTCTGGGGTGGGCCTGCGCGGAGGCGGGGAGCCGCTGGATCATCGAGGATGACTACGACTGCGAGTTCCGCCTGGCGGGGCGCCCCGTCCCGGCGCTGGCAAGCATCGACGCCACCGGTAGCGTCATATACACCAACACATTCTCAAAGGGTCTCGGTGCCGCCCTGCGCCTGGCCTATATGGTCTTGCCCGGGCAGCTGATGGAGCGCTACGGCACCGAGCTGGGCTTCTATTCCACCACGGTGAGCTCCATCCAGCAGGTTGCCCTGGCGCGCCTGCTCGAGTCCGGCGCCTACGAGCGTCACGTGGCCCGCATGCGCAAGCGCTACCGCGAGCTGCGCGACGAGTTTGCAGACGTGCTCGCGGAGTCTGGCCTGGCCGGCCGGGTCCGCATGGAGGAGGCGGACTCCGGGCTTCACTTCGTGCTGGCGGTGGGCACGTCCCTCTCCGAGGAGGAGCTGGTGGCGCGGGTCGCCGGGCCGGGCCTTTCTCCCATGCCCCTCTCTTCGTGCGCCTGCCTGCCAAAGAACCGCACGGCCCCAGATGGCCTGGCGCGTCTTGTCGTGCAGTACGGGAGCCTCGACTCCGAGGCAATCTCCGCCTTTGGGGCCGAGTTGAGTCGCGCTTTGGCATAGGAGCGCCGGCCTCTTGGGGCCTAAATAACGTTTTGGGTTCGTGGATCGCGCCCCTTGGCTGACGCGCTTTGCAAAACAGCAGGTAGATTGCCCGCGTCATCTGAGCGCTCTCGATATTCGTGCAAACACGAACCCAAATCGGATTCTGATTTGGGTTCGCGCTTCTCGGCAGCGAGGGCAAATGAAAGAACCCACAGGCTTTTGACCTGCGGGTTCTTGAAAGCGCCAGAGCAACTGCCCGTGAGCGGCGAACCCAAATCGCGTTTGGGCCGCCGGGAGCCCTACTCTCCCACGAGCTCGCAGAGCTTGAGGTCCACGTCGGCCGCCTCGAGGGCCTCGCGGCCGCCAAAGACGCAGACGCCGGACGGGGTCTGGTCGGCCAGCGCCTCGGCAAGGCCGCGCACCTGCTCGGCGGTGCACCCAAGCTCCTGGCGGCGGATCTCTTCTCGCCAGCCGGGCTTCTGGCCGCCAAAGCGGGCGACGTCCTGGCGACGCGCCAGTGCGCGCGGCTTCACCGGGGCGTCGTGGGCGGCCACGGTGGACACCACGTAGCCGTCGAACTCCTCGGCGGTGGGCTTCCACTCAGAAAGCCATGCCGCCGCGGCGTCGTAGCGCGCCAGCGTCTCGTCGACGTGCGGGTCGCGGAAGGACCAGAACTCGCGGAGGTTCTCGCCGGTGTGCTTGAAGCCGGTCCCGTAGGCGCCGCCCTTCACGCGCACCTCGTTCCACAGGTAGTCATAGGTGAGGGCCCGCGTTGCCACGGCCCAGACGCCGCGCTCGCCGGGGTCGGCGTCGGACGGCGCGAAGGCGCGCGCGACGTAGCTCACGTTGGAGGGAATGACAAAGCCCTCGTTGACGGGGACGGGCTCGGGCAGCTCCAGGGCGTGCGCGGCCACGCCCGTCCCGGCATGGCGAAGGCCCAGGTCATCACCGGCGGCCCAGAAGCGCTTGCGGTCCTCGGCGCTGCCGATGAAGCTCACCGTGACCTCGTCGGCGGTGAAGATGCGCGCGGCCAGGTTGCCCAGGATGTCGCAGAGCCCCTGCTTGCGAGCCTCCCAGTTGCCCAGGAGCTCCTTCAGGAAGAGGAAGTAGTCGAGGCCGCCCATGAGGCTGCTCGCCTTGCTCGCGCGCGAGAAGTACGAGCCGGCCCGTGCCACGGAGGCCGCGTGCCCGCTGCCGGTGAAGTACTGCTCCATGCCTACCTTGCGCTGGGTCAGGATGTCGCGGATGCGGGCGTCGTCGGCAAAGAGGGTCTCTCCCCAGACCTCGCGCGGGATGTCCGCAAGGCGCTCGACCTTCTCGCTGAGCGCGCAGGCCCCGACGACGAGCGTGGGCGCCGCGTAGGAGAGGTCCTGGTCGTGGGTGTAGGTCTCCAGGAAGACGTCGAGGCCGCCCAGGTTCTGCTCGATGAGGGTGTCAAGGTCGGAGGCGTTGTGGCGGCGCGTGTCGAGCTTGCCCAGCAGGTCGGAGAGCACGCCCACGTACGGGAGCTCTCCTGCGCGGCAGCGGCGCAGGTCAAAGTAGTGGTAGACGTAGTCGATGCCGTGGGTGTCCAGCTCGTGCGCAATGCAGGGGAGGGGCGCCTTCACGTCCGCCGGCTGCGGCTCGGGGGCGGGATCCTCGACGTCTGCCACCGTGAGCTGGGGCAGCGTGGCCAGGGCCTCGGGGGAGTCGGGCGCCTCCTGCTCGGCGCGCAGGGCGCTGACCTCGGCCGCGATGGCCTCAAGCTCCTCGGCCCCCATTGCCGTGCGGCGGGCCTCAAGCTCTGCCGCCTCCTCGGCGGCGTCTCCGCCCTCGACGGGCACGAGGTCGACCTCGGCCGCGTGCGGGTTCTGGCACACCAGCTCGCGCAGGACCTGCTCGAAGAGGCCCTTGTCCAGGCCATCCTTGAGCGTGGCGAGGGCGTCCTCGTAGTGGACGTAGTCGAGCGGGCGCTCGTCGTCGTAGAGCCAGCTGGACATGACGCACATGGAGAGGGCCACGCCGTCGGGGTAGCCGCCCCAGTCGCCCTCGCGCAGGTTGAACTCCGCCTGGGCCAGCGCCGCGGAGAGCTTGTCGCGCGGGATGCCCTTCTCGGCAAGCTCGGCGCAGGTCTCCTCGAGAAGGGCACGGAACTTCTCGGCCGCGCCCTCCCTGGTGCCCTTGAGCTGGAACATGGCCTGGGGCTGCAGCATGCCGTCCAGCAGCATGGCCTGGAAGTCGTCGGCCAGGCCGGCGTCCATGACGCGTCGCTTGAGCGGGGCCTCGTTGGAGCCGCAGAGGGCGTCCAGCAGCACGTCGGCGGCGAGCACGCGCGTGCGGTCGGCGGCGCTGCCAATGACGTAGCTCACGCCAATGGAGGCGTTTGTCGCCGCCGTGGCCATCTCGACGCGCGCGGGCGCGGGCGAGACGGGCGCCTGGAGCATGAGCGGGTTGGGCTCGCCGGCGTCGCGCCGTGTGGCGTTGCGGAAGCGCTCGTCAATGAAGGCCAGCTCGCGGTCGATGTCCATGTCGCCGTAGAGCACGGTGTAGCTGTTGGGCAGCGCGTAGTGGCGCGCGTGGGTCTGGAGGAACTTCTCGTAGGTCAGCGCGGGAATGGCGCGCGGGTTTCCGCCGGACTCAAATCGGTAGGCGGTGTCGGGGAAGAGCTGGCGAGAGAGCGCCTGGTAGAGCACGTCATCGGGGTCAGAGAGGGCACCCTTCATCTCGTTGAAGACAACGCCGTTGTAGGAGAGGCGGGCATCGTCTCCCTTGCCCTCAACCTCGAGGTGCCAACCCTCCTGCTCGAAGATGCGTGGGCGCCGGTAGATGGCCGGGTGCAGCACGGCGTCCAGGTAGACGCCCATGAGGTTCTCGAGGTCGGCCGTGTTGGTGGAGGCCACCGGGTACATGGTCTTGTCCGGGAAGGTCAGGGCGTTCAGGAAGGTCTGCATGGATGTCTTGAGCAGGTTGACGAAGGGCTCCTTCACCGGGTAGGCGTCAGAGCCGCACAGCACGGAGTGCTCGAGGATGTGGAAGACGCCTGTGTCGTCCGACGGCGGGGTCTTGAAGCTGATGGCAAACGACTTGTTGACGTCAGCGCAGGCCAGCCAGAGGGCCCGGGCGCCGGAGGCGTCGTGGCGCATGACGTAGGCCTGTCCGGAGATCTCGGGAACGGCCTCGACGTGGGTGACGGTGAATCCCGCGTGGCGAGTCCCCACCGCAAGCGCGGCGTCGGGCGCGTCAAAGGTTGTCTGGTGCATGTGCGCTCCTCACTTCGTTGTTTGACGAAGAGCAGCATACCCCTAACCCGCTGGTGCTACGCTAGCAGCTCGTGTGAACCAGGGAGGACCATGGCAACTGTTAACGGGGACGTTGATGTTTCCCAGGTAAAAGGGACGCCCCTGCCTGCCGGGCAGGAGGCTGGCACGGCCGAGAAGGCCGTTCGTGACCGTGCTCGCATCCGGCGCGGCATAGTCTGCACGCTTCTGGGCGGCGCCCTCTGGGGTCTCAACGGCACCGTCTCCAAGTTCCTGATGGACACCTACGGCATGGAGCCCCTCTGGCTGGTCTGCGTTCGCGAGCTCACCGCCTGCTGGCTCTTCCTGGCCGCGGCCGCGGCAAGCGCCGACGGCCGCTCCAAGCTGCGTGCCGTGACGCACGACGCGCGTGGCATGCTCGGGATCCTTGCCGTGGCCCTGGGCGCCGTGCTCTTCTCGCAGGTGGCGTACCTGCAGGCCATCAACTGGACCAGCTCCGCCACGGCCACCATCATGCAGAGCCTGGGCATGCTTCTGGTCCTGACCTACGTCTGCCTCACCATGCGTCGGCGCCCCCGCAGGCGAGAAGTGCTCGGCATAGCCCTGGCCCTTGTGGGAACGTTTCTGGTGGCCACGGGCGGAAATCCCGCCGAGCTCGCGCTGCCCCTGGGCGGCCTGGTCTGGGGCCTGGTCTGCGCCGTGTCCTCGGCCTGCCTCTCCATCCTGCCGGCAAGGCCCATGGCCAAGTGGGGCAACTTCGTCGTCAACGGCCTGGCGTTTCTGGCCTCGGGCGTCATTCTGACGCTGGCCTACCGCCCCTGGGAGCACGTGCCCGTCCTCGACGGCCTCGCCCTTGCGCTTCTGGCCTTCTGCATCTTGGGCGCCACCTTTGGCTCCTATGCCCTCTACCTGCAGGGCGTTCACGATGCGGGCTCCATGCGCGCGAGCCTGCTCGGCACCATCGAGCCCATCACCGCAACCATCACGACGGTCCTCATGCTGGGTACGACCTTCTCGCCGGCAGACCTCGTGGGCTTTGCCATGATTTTGGCCATGGTCTACCTCACGGCCTAGCGGCGCATCCCCGGGCGAGAAGGTCGTCCGGCCCGGGCCCAATCCCAGCCAAACGCAAAAGGCGGCGCCCCATCAACCGATGAGGCGTCGCCTTGTCTGTGCTGCTTGTGCGGGCCGGCCCGCTAGATGCGCTCCATGTTTGCCAGGACCGAGGAGTACCAGCGCGCCGCGTTGGGCGGGCAGTACTTCTGGGCGGCGGCGTAGGTGAGGTGTCCGCCGTAGCCGGAGGCAAGGCCCGCCACGTGGTCCCAGATGGCCTCCTCCCAGCTGCCCCAGCTCGAGCTGCCCCAGCCCCAGGCGTTGTGGGGCCTGAAGCAGTAGAGGCCCTTGGAAGACTCCACGGCGCTGATCGCCGGCGAGAAGCGCGGGTCCACGCCGTAGGCCCAGGCAGCCTCGGCAAACGTCGTGCCCTGTCCCGCGAGGGGAGAGCCGGCGAGGTAGGCGTCGATGCGGGTGGCCCAGCCGGCCACGAAGGTGTCCTTCTGGGACTGCCAGTCAACGGGGTCTGGGTCGGGCTGCGCGGGAACCTCGACGGATGCCTGCTCGCCGGAGCCGGTGGTGAAGGTGCCGTCGCCGGAGGCGGCGTCTGCCTGGGCCTGTTGGATGGCAGCCTGGCGCTCGGCCTCCTCGGCGGCGGCCTGCTCGGCCATCTGCTGCTCCAGCTCTGTGCGGGCGGCCTTGGCGGCTGCCAGCGCCTCGGAGGCGGTCTGGCGGTCGGACTCGGCAGCCGCCTGCTGGGTGGCCAGGTCGGCGCGGGTCTGCTGGAGCTCCGCGTCAAGGGAGGCCAGCTCGCTCACGGCGTCGTAGTTGTGGGACTGGATGACGTCCAGGTACTGGATGGTCGCAATGAGCGTGCCAAAGTCCTCGGAAGAGAGCAGTAGGTCAAGAAGGCCGCCCGTACCCTGCTGCATCTTGTACAGCAGACGGATGGAGTCGGCGGCCACGGCGCGCTTGGCAGGGAGCATCTCCTCAATCTGGGCGATGCGCTCCTCGTTGGCCTCTATTTGGGCCTGGACGCTCTCCACGCGGGCGTTGGCCTCGTCGTAGGCGGCGGAGGTCTCCTGGATCTGCTGCTGGATCTGGTCGATTGACGCGGCAAGAACCGTCCTTGGCGTCGCGAGCGTCGCAAGCGCACAAGCCGTCAGGGCGCTGGCTGCCACCAGGCCTCTGAGACGGGCGCCGCGAGCTGTCTTGGTGAGCGTCAAAGAACGGTACCTCCATGCTCGCCCTCCCGGATCTGCCGGGCTTCACAAACGTCTAACTTCACTACTCTACCGCCAAGCGACGCCGTTCACTTGGTTTTCATGAGTGCAGCGGCAGGTGGCAGGGGGTGCCTGCCGCCCGCCGCCGCAGGGGAGCCGTCTGTGGGGGGACGCAGTCGTGGGGCCGTCCTGGCCTGGTGCCTACTTGACGATGAGCGTGTCGCACTCGGTGTTGCGCGTGAGGAAGGTGGAGATGGAGCCCAGGATGGCGTACTTGATGGACGAGAGGCCGCGGGCCCCGCAGACCACCAGGTCGGGCTTGATGACGTCGAGCATGTCGTCCTTGAGGGTCTCGCGGATGCGGCCGGCGCGTACCACGACCTCGACCTTCTTGATCTGCGGCTCGGCCTCGGCCTTAGCCACCTGCCCGGCTATCGAGTCCCTGAACTCCTTCTCCAAAGCGGGGATGAGGTCCACCGGGTAGGTCCCGGCGGCCTCGAGCGCCGTCGAGTCGATGACGTGGCCAACGTAGAGCTCGGCGTTGTCGCAGGCCGCGATGGTTATGGCGCGGTCGAGCACCTTCGCCTGCTCCTCCGACCCGTCAAGCGAGACGAAGATGCGGTCATACCCGAGGTCCTGATAGGAAGCGGACGCGTTGTCTGCCATGGTGAGCTCCTCTCGCCGTCGCGTTCTTGCTGGTATGTTCGTTGTACCCAAGTTCGCGGGCGGTGGGGCCCACTCCGCCGAGCGTTTCCGCCAGCGTGGTTTTTCGCTGTCAGTACTGTAAGGTTTTCTCCCGGCCGTGCGACATACGTCAAAGTAGAGCCGTCTGTGCAAACAGGGAAAGGAATGCGTTTGGACTTCATCGAACTCGTCAAGGCCGCCGTCTTCGGCGTGGTGGAGGGCATCACCGAGTGGCTGCCCATCTCGTCTACCGGCCACATGCTGCTGCTCAACCAGTTCCTGACCATGAACGTCTCCGCTGACTTCTGGGACATGTTCCTCGTGGTCATCCAGCTGGGCGCCATCCTGGCCGTGTGCGTCATCTTCTTCCACCAGCTGAACCCGTTCTCGCCCTCCAAGGCTCCCTACCAGCGCCGCAACACCTGGACGCTCTGGGGCAAGACCATCGTGGCGTGCATCCCCGCCGCCGTCATCGGCATCCCTATCGACAACTGGATGGAGGAGCACCTGGGCAGCCCCTTCGTCATCGCGGCCGCCCTCATCGTCTATGGCATCGCCTTCATCGTGATTGAGAACCGCCGCGAGGCCAAGGCCGCGGCGGCGCTGCCCGGCGCGGGCAACCACCCTACGGTCGGGCGCCCCAAGCACTTTGCCACGGCTGAGTCCGCCGCCCCCGCCACCCGCTCCGAGCTGGCCGACGCCGAGGCCCCCATTCAGAGCCTTGACGAGCTTGACTGGAAGACCGCCATCGGCATCGGTCTCTTCCAAGTGCTCTCCATCGTTCCCGGCACCTCTCGCTCCGGCTCCACCATCATCGGCGGCCTCATCCTGGGCTGCTCGCGCACCGTGGTCGCCGAGTTCACCTTCTACCTGGCCATCCCGGTCATGGTGGGCGCCTCTGGCCTGCGTCTGGTCAAGTACTTCCTCAAGGGCAACGTCTTTGCCCCCATGGAGCTCGCTGTCCTGCTGGTGGGCTGCGCGGTGGCCTTCGTGGTCTCCCTGGTCTGCATCCGCTTCCTCATGGGCTTCGTCCGCAAGCACGACTTCAAGCCCTTCGGCTGGTACCGCATCGTCCTGGGCGTGCTGGTCATCGCCTGGTTTGGCATCACCGCGCTGATCTAGCGGCCGCGTCCGGAGCCTGGGCGCTTCTCGCCTGGCTCGGCAGCGTGCATAAAGATGGCTTGGGCCCCCGAATCCGGCTGATTCGGGGGCCCTTCTCGTCTAAATGTACGTTAATCGGAGCCGGTCTACAGGCTCGTCGGCACGCGGGACACGACGAGCCTCATCTTGCCCTCGCAGGTGGCGTCGCCGTAGGCGGCCGGGATGATGAGGTGCGTGCCGCGGCGGACCGCCCGCCCGCCGACGGTGCCTTCGCCCTCGATGACGCTCACGCAGCGGAACGTCGGAATTGCCGAGAAGGTCTTCTCGCCGTCAACGGTCACGAGGTCAACCATGTAGCGGTCGCAGTCCTCCAGGTGCTGGATGCCGCCAATGACCGGGGTGGTCACCTCGCCGGAAGTGATCTCGGGCAGGTCAAAGTCAACGCAGTCGAGGCTCTGCTGCAGGTGGAGCGGGCGCTTGGTGCCGTCCGCCTGCACGCGGTCGTAGTCGTAGACGCGGTAGGTCACGTCGCTGGACTGCTGGGTCTCCAGGATGGTCGTGCCCGCCTTGATGGCGTGGATGGTGCCCGGGTCAATCTGGAAGAAGTCGCCCTTGTGGATGGGCAACACGTTCAGCAGGTCGTCCCAGCGGCCCTCTTCGACCATCTGGGAAAACTCGGCGCGGTCGTGCGCGCGCTGGCCCACGACGATGGTCGCGCCCGACTCGCAGTCAAGGATGTACCAGCACTCCTTCTTGCCCAAGGAGCCGTTCTCGTGCTCGGCCGCATAGGCGTCGTCGGGGTGCACCTGGACGGAGAGGTCGCCCTTGGCGTCGATGATCTTCACCAGCAGGGGGAACTGCGCATTGGCACCCTCGGCGGTGGGAACGGCGCCAAACATCTCGCGGTGGCTCTGCCACAGCTCGGATAGGCGCATCCCGTCAAAGCTGCCGCCGTCTATCTGGCAGTCTCCGTGCGGGTGGGCAGAGATTGCCCAGCACTCGCCGATGGGGCCGTCCGGGATGCTGTACCCCCAGTCCGTGTCAAGCTTGCGGCCGCCCCAGATCTTCTCGTGGAAGATGGGCTTGAGGAAAATGAGCTCGTGATTAGCTGCCATGCCATGCTCCTTCTCTTCGGTTCTGTTCTGTGCCGACAAGAGCCGTCACAAGCATAGCGCGGGCAGACGCTTCGACGGCCTCGCGACTAGAGGTTGTCCACCTTTAGGTCGTCCAGCAACCTCCTGGCTGTCTGCCAGGCGAGAAGTCCGTCAGGGTCGAAACTGCCGTCCTCGTATTGATCAACTCCGCGCTCGACCGTTAGCCATAACTGGAGCCAATAGACATTTGTGTCAACGTAGCAGGTCCCTTCTTCGATGATGAGGTAGGGCTGTTCATCGTTATCAGTGACAAGGGACGGCGACTGGCGTGCCGGGGAAAGCGAGAAAGATAGGAACGAGCAGCTTTCGGCGGCAACACCAAGACATCTATTGGTTACCGCTTCGGCAGCGCTTTGGCGGACGTACGCCCAATGGGCCGAGGAGAATGCGTTGACGTCCAGCGGAGTTAGGACAAGGAGCCGGGACGCCCTCTCAAGAAGGTGCGTGCAAGAGATGCGTTTGAGAATCTGGGGTGGTCTGCTCATTGTTCAGTCAACGCTTACCGGTTTAGAAATAGATGATGAAACCCACATCAGAAGACGCATATCATAGGCCTGAAAATCAGTTGCAGTGAATCGAACCGTTGAAATGTTTGTCGGGAGGCTAAAGCC
>CAJMPT010000053.1 GCA_905215465.1 uncultured bacterium
TGTCGTTGGTGTAGTGGCTCATGATGTCGCCGCGCTGGTGCGTGTCGAAGTAGCTGATGGACAGGTCCTGCATGCTGTTGAACATCTTCTCGCGGAGCTTCTCGAGCGAGCCCTGCGTGACGATGGCCATGGAGCGGTTCCAGAACAGGGACGCGGCGATGCCCACGAGGTAGACGGCCGCGAGCGTGGCGACGAGGCGGAAGACCTCGGGCTGGGCGGCGGTCCAGTCGCCGGTCTGGCCAAACTGGGTCACGATCTCGAGCGCGCCCTGCAGGAAGACCGAGCCAAACGAGCTCGAAACGGCCGCGATGAGCAGGCATGCGACGATCGCGGGCAGAAGGCGCGGGTAGAACGAGAAGATCGTCTTGATGAGCCTTCCGGCGGTGCCCGCCTTGGCGCGGGGCTTGGTCTGCTGCTTACTCAAGGCCCTCGCCTCCCTTCTTGGCGTTGACGTTCGCGGCGCTGGCAGCGTCGCTCGCCGCCTCGGCCGCCTCGACGTCGGCCTCGTCGGCACCCATCTTGTTCTGCGAGGTGTAGGTCTCGCGATAGATCGGGCTGCGGCGCATGAGCTCGTCGTGGGTGCCCACGTCGGCGATGTGGCCGCCGTCCATAACCACGATGCGGTCGGCGTCCTGCACGGAGGCCACGCGCTGGGCGATGATGATCTTGGTGGTGTCGGGCAGGTAGGTGGCCAGGCCCTCGCGGATCTTGGCGTCGGTCTTGGTGTCGACGGCGCTCGTGGAGTCGTCGAGGATCAGGACCTTGGGGCGGCGCAGCAGGGCGCGCGCGATGCACAGGCGCTGCTTCTGGCCGCCGGAGACGTTGGAGCCGCCCTGCTCGATGTAGGTGTCGTAACTCTTGGGGAAGCCGTCGACGAACTCGTCGGCGCAGGCCAGGTGGGCCGCCTCGCGCACCTGCTCGTCGGTGGCGTTCTCGTCGCCCCAGCGCAGGTTCTCGGCGATGGTGCCGCTGAACAGCACGTTCTTCTGCAGGACCATGGCAACGTTGGTGCGCAGCGTCTCGAGGTCGTAGTCGCGCACGTCGACGCCGCCCACGCGCACGCTACCCTCGGTGGCGTCGTACAGGCGGCCGATGAGGTTCACGAGCGTGGACTTCGAGGAGCCCGTGCCACCCAGGATGCCGATGGTCTCGCCGCTCTTGATGTGCAGGTCGACGTTCTCGAGGGCCTGGCGCTCGGCGTGGGCCGAGTACTTGAAGCTCACGTGGTCAAAGTCGATGGAGCCGTCGGCGACCTCAGTGACGGCCTGCTCGGGCGCGCCGATCGTGGGCTCGGCATCGAGGACCTCTTCGATGCGTCGGGCGCTCTCGTCGGCCATCGTGACCATGACGAAGATCATCGACAGCTGCATGAGACTCATGAGGATTTGGAAGCCGTAGGTGAAGATGGCCGACAGCTGGCCCACGTCGAACGCGGTGCCGCCGGTGGTGATGATTGTCTGCGAGCCAAAGTAGATGATGACGACCCAGGTGAGGTCAACGGCGAACATCATCAGGGGGTTGTTGAAGGCGAGGAGCTTCTCGGCGCGGGTGAAGTCGAGGCAGACGTCCTGCGCGGCGCGGGCGAACTTGCCCTTCTCGTAGTCCTCGCGCACGTAGCTCTTGACCACGCGCATGCCGGTGACGTTCTCCTCGACCGACTCGTTGAGCGCGTCGTACTTGTGGAAGACGCGCGTGAAGATCGGGCGCGCCAGGTGAATGATGTAGAACAGGCCAAAGCCCAGCACCGGGATGACCACCGCGTAGACCAGCGCCAGCGGACCGCCCATGACCGTGGCCATGACGAAGGCGAACACCAGGCACAGCGGCGAGCGCACCGCGATGCGGATGATCATCATGAACGCCATCTGGACGTTGCTGATGTCGGTGGTGAGGCGCGTCACGAGCGAGCTCGAAGAGAACTCGTCGATGTTGGCGAAGCTGAAGCGCTGGATGTTATAGAACATGTCGCGGCGCAGGTTCTTGGCAAAGCCGCAGCTCGCGTGGCTGCAGGTGATGCCGGCGGCGGTGCCAAAGAAGAGCGACGCCACGGCCAGAAGCGCCAGGATGCCGGCCGGCTGCAAGAGCTCGGACACGGTGGCGCCCACCTTGATCTTGTCGATCATGTTGGCGGTCAGAAACGGGATGGTCATCTCGCAGGCTACCTCGCCCAGCACCAAAAGCGGCGTGGCGATGGTCACGGCGCGGTACTCGCCGACGGCGCTCAAGAGCCTGCGAACGATGGTGCCGTAGGGCACGCGCGCCTTCTTTCTTACTTCTTCTGCCATAAGGTGTCTCCTCTCTTGGCTTCGTCCCTTTTAAGCTGCTCCCAGTGGTCGTGAAGCCTGTCGAGAAGCCCGAGCAGCTCGTCGAGCTCGCCCGGCCCCAGGCATGAGAACGCGTCGTGCTCGAAGCGCTCCTTATCGGCTATGACCGCCTCGGCGCGGGCGCGCCCCTCTTCGGTGAGCCTCACGACGAGCTGGCGGCGGTCCGCCTCGGAGCGCTCGCGCTCCACGAGGCCGGCGGACTCGAGCTTGCCGACCACCTCCGAGAGCGACGCTGACGTGGTCCTGGTCTTCTCGAGCAGGGCCCGCTGAGTCATCTGGCCGTCGGCGTAGTAGAGCGTCTTGAGGACATGCTGCCTGCCGCCGCGCCCGCCGCGCCTGGTGTAGATGAAGTGGCCAAAGAAGCCGATGTCGTGCAAGGCGCGGCGCTCCGGCGTCTCAAGCCGCTCGTCCTGCGCCCCCTGTTCCTCGCAACACATGGGAACCTCCCTTCGTAACCCCGGTAAAGCCTGTTTTTGACGTGGTTACACTACGGCCTTCAAAAGACAATTGCAAGGTACCTAACGATTATTCGTAAGGTACCTTGCAATCTTCACAAAGCCGCTATGGGATTGTGACGTCCGCCGGCGAGAGGGGCTTCTCGCCGTGGGGTCGTTCGGGACGCGCGAGAGCCTAGAGGCCCTCGGGGGCCGCCGTGGGGTCGCAGTCAAAGGACTGGCCGATGGCCGCCGCCTGGGCGCGGCGCAGGGCCGCCGTGTCGGCGTCTCCCTGGGCCTCGTAGGCGTCCGCCAGGCGCGTGAGGGCAAAGGCCACGTGGGCGGCCACAGCGTCCCCCATGCCAGAGAGCACCATCATGGTCACCAGGGAGTCCGGCGAGAGGGTGAGCGCCACCTCGGGATCGAGGTCAAGTAGGCCTGCGACGTCCTGCTCCACCTTGCCGGTGGCCTCGGCGTCTCCGGCAAGCGCAGCGTCGAGGTGCTTGGCCACTCCCTCGACGAAGTCCCCCACTATCTCAAGGATGTAGTCCTTCTGCAGCATGGAAGCTCTCCTCTCGCTGTTTGGCTCATCCCACGGTACTACTTTGGGGCGCCCAGGGGCATCTGGGTATAGTTGAGAAGACCATACGCACCAAGCCATCAGACCCAAGGGGGGACACATGTCCATCAAGGGAGTGCCCACAGACCAGGCCCGCCCGCTCCAGGACCTCATCGTGGCCGGGGAGCACACCGTGGCCAGCCGCAGCCTCGCCTGCCAGCAGACGGCCGACCTCACGCTCTTTGCCTTTGCCCGCGGGGAGTCCGTGAGCGAGGAGCGCTACCCGTCGGACACCGCCTACGTCTGCCTCGAGGGCACGCTCGTGGTCTCGCGCGACGAGGCCCAGACGCTCGTGCCCGCCGGCAGCTGCCTTAAGGTCGAGGCGGGCGTCGGGCACGCCGTGGCGGGCGCGGGCGACGGCGCGGTCAAGTTCCTGCAGGTAAACGCCTAGACAGCCAATGCCACGCCATTAGATGGCGGCGCTGGCGGCCCCAGGTACTCGCAAGTCCACCAAAGAAAGGGATGCACCATGTTCGAGCTCATCAAGAACCTCCCCCACTCCACCACCCTCACCCTGGCCGACCAGCTGGCCGTCCAGGAGGGTCAGGTCTCCAGCCTCACCCTGGCCCAGCAGCCCGGCTGCAAGGTCACGCTCTTCGCCATCGACACCGACGAGGGCATGTCCAGCCACGCCGCCCCCGGCGACGCCCTCATCCTGTGCCTCGAGGGCCGCGGAGAGATCACCATCGAGGGCGTGCAGCACGTCCTTCTCCCCGGGCAGTCCGTCGTCATGAGCGCCGGCGCCGCCCACGCCGTCCGCGCCCTGGAGCCGTTCAAGATGCTGCTCACCGTGGTGCTGCCGGCCCAAGCGTAACCCGCGCGATACAAACCCCGAGCTTCCGAGGCCTATGATGGCCCCACGCAGCGCGGCCCCGCGTCATTGGCGTGAGGCCGCGCCCTTTGTATCGCAGCCCTAGATGAGGAGAGGCCCATGCCACGCGTCTACAACTTCTCTGCCGGCCCCGCGGTGCTGCCCGAGGAGGTGCTCTCCCGGGCCGCCGCCGAGATGTCCGACTACCACGGCTGCGGCATGTCCGTCATGGAGATGAGCCACCGCTCCCCCGTCTTCCAGGGCATCCTTGACGAGGCCGAGGCCGACCTGCGTCAGCTGATGGGCGTGCCAGAGGACTACGCGGTGCTGTTCCTGCAGGGTGGCGACTCGCTGCTCTTCTCCACGGTCTTCACCAACCTGGCCGCAAACGGCAAGGCAGACTACGTGGTGTCGGGCAACTGGTCAAAGAAGGCCTTCCAGGAGGCCCAGATCCTGGGAGACCCAAAGCTCCTGGCGACCTCCGCGGACCGTAACTTCTGCTACGTGCCCGACGTGAGCGACCTCGATGTCCGCGACGACGCGAGCTTTGTCTACATCTGCCAGAACGAGACCATCACGGGCACCCGCTACCCGGAGCTGCCCAACACCAAGGGCCACGTCCTGGTGGCGGACCAGAGCTCGATGTTTCTCTCGGAGCCCGTGGACGTTGCCTCCTTTGGTCTCATTCACGCGGGCGTCCAGAAGAACGTGGGGCCGGCGGGCGTCCAGGTGGTCATCGTGCGGCGCGACCTCATAGCCGAGGAGCTTCCCGACGTGCCCACCATGCTGCGCCTCAAGACCCACGCGGACGCGGGTTCCCTCTACGACACGCCCAACTGCTGGGGCATCTACATCTGCGCCCTGGTCTTCAAGTGGCTCCTTGGCCTGGGCGGCCTGGAGCAGATGGAGAAGATCAACCGACGCAAGGCCGCGCTTCTCTACGACTACCTGGATGCCTCCAAGCTCTTCTCGTCTACGGTGGCCCCGCGCGACCGCTCCCTCATGAACGTGCCCTTTGTGACGGGCGACGCCGAGCTCGACCGGCGCTTTGTTGCCGAGGCGGCCGAGGCGGGACTCGTCAACCTCAAGGGCCACCGCCTGGTGGGCGGCATGAGGGCCTCCCTCTACAACGCCATGCCCGTAGACGGCGTCCGCGCCCTCGTGGAGTTCATGGACCGCTTTGAGAAGGGCGTGCGCGGCGGAAGGTAGCGGACACAAGAGCGAGGCGCCAGCCGAGGGGGGCGGCCGTCGGCAAGTGTCATCTGCCAGCGGCCGCCCCTCTCTTGGGTGCCTCTGGTTCTTGACATGAAAAAGGGACCCCGGATTTGCTCCGAGGTCCCTGGCATTTCATGGTGGAGAATAGGGGGTTCGAACCCCTGACCTCGTGACTGCCAGTCACGCGCTCTCCCAACTGAGCTAATTCCCCATCTGGTCGGGTGGACTGGATTCGAACCAGCGACCCCTTGACCCCCAGTCAAGTGCGCTACCAAACTGCGCCACCACCCGATTTGCGTGCTTCGTTCGCACAGGTATTTACTTTAAATGCTCCCCGGCCAGAATGCAAGCAAAAAGTTCCGGGCTTTGCAAAAAAGTGTGGAGCAGCAGGTAGTGGTTATCGTGCCGGCGGCTCCATGCCCAGGTGGTCAAAGGCCGCAAGGGTTGCCTGGCGTCCCTGGGGAGTGCGCACCATGAGGCCCCGTTGGAGTAGATACGGCTCGTAAACGTCCTCTAGGGTGCTTGGGTCCTCGGCCACCGCCGAGGCGATGGTGGTGAGTCCAACGGGCCGGCCCCGGAAGGTCTCGCACAGGGCGCGCAGGATGCGCACGTCCATGGTGTCCAGGCCCATCTCGTCAATCTCAAAGAACTGGAGCGCCTCGGCGGCGACCTCCCAAGAGATCGCCCCCCCGCACCTCACCGTGGCATAGTCGCGCACGCGCTTGAGCAGGCGGTTGGCCAGCCGCGGCGTGCCGCGAGAGCGCGAGGCGATCTCCGCGGCGCCCTGGTCGTCCACCTCGACGCCCAGGATGGCCGCAGAGCGCTTGACGATGACGGCAAGCTCCTCGGTCGAGTAGTAGTCCAAGCGGTACGAGATGCCAAAACGGTCGCGCAGGGGCCCGGTGAGAAGGCCCGTCCTGGTAGTGGCACCGATGAGCGTGAAGCGCGGCACGTCGATGCGGATGGAGCGGGCGGCCGGGCCCTTGCCAATGACGATGTCCAGGAAGAAGTCCTCCATGGCGGGATAGAGGACCTCCTCGATCTGGTGATTGAGGCGGTGGATCTCGTCGACGAAGAGGACGTCGCCCTCCTCGAGGTTGGTGAGGATGGCGGCGAGGTCCCCGGCGCGCTCGATGGCGGGGCCGGAGGTGGTGTGGAGCTTGGCCCCCATCTCGTTGGCAACGATGCCGGCCAGCGTGGTCTTGCCCAGGCCCGGAGGACCGGAGAAAATCACGTGGTCAAGGGGCTCGTTCCTGCTCTTGGCCGCCTCTATGAGGACGCGCAGGTTGGCGCGGACGCGCTCCTGGCCGCAGTACTGGTCAAGCGTCTGCGGCCTGAGGTTGCGGTCCTGGTCCAGGTCCTCGGCGGAGAGCTCGCCCGAGACCTCGCGGCTGGGGGCGGGGCGCCTCGGCAGACCCGCCCCTGCCACGGCGGAGGCCCCGGTGTCCGCAAAGAGGTCCTTCTCGCTGGCCTCCCACATCACCTACCACCTCCCAGGCGGCGCAGGGCGTAGGCAAGGGCCTTCTCCACGGTGACGGCGCCGGCCTCCTCGCGCCCCTCGAGGGCAAGCTCGGCCTCCTGGCTGGTGAAGCCCATGGAGAGAAGGGCCTCGGTGGCCTCGGCCTCGGCGGTGCCGCGCAGCGAGACGGGCAACGGCTCCTGGTCGCTCTGCGGCGAGAAGAGCCCGACGAGCTCCCTCAGGTCGGCGTTCTTGCTGAAGACGTCCGACAGCTCCACGAGCAGGCGGCTGGCCTTCTTTCGGCCGACGCCGGGCACCTGTGCCATGCGCGCGGCGTCCTGGGTGCTCACGACCTGGGCGAGCTGGGCCGGCGTGAAGGTGGAGAGCACGGCCAGGGCGAGCTTGGGGCCGACGCCCGAGATGGCGCGCAGCTGGTCGAAGAGGGCGCGCTCGGCCCGCGACGAGAAGCCAAAGAGCTCCATGGCGTCCTCGCGCACGATGAGCCTGGTCAGGATGGTGACGCCCGCCTCTCCGGCATGCGGCAGCGCCGCGGCCGTGGTGGACGAGACGCCGAGTTCGTAGCCGACGCCACCCACGTCCAGGGTGACGCGCGAGGGCGTCACCTCCACGAGGGTGCCTGTGAGCTGGACTATCACGTGAGGGACCTCCTAGCCTCTCCGAGAGACATTGTCCTTGCAAGGTTGGCGTGGCACACCGCGGCGGCAAGGGCGTCCGCGGCGTGGTCCGGGTGAGGCTCGTGGTCAAGCGCCAGGACGTTCTTGACCATGTACATGACCTGGCGCTTGTCGGCCGCGCCCGTGCCCACGACTGCCTGCTTGATCTGCATGGGGGTGTACTCGCCCACCTCCAGGCCGGCGTTGGCGCAGGCCACGATGGCCACGCCGCGCGCCTGGGCCGTGGCTATGGCGCTCTTGGTGTTCTCGCCAAAGTAGACGTTCTCTATAGAGAGGGCCGTGGGTCCGTACTTGGCTATGACGCGCGCGAGCTCGTCGTATATCTTGCCCAGGCGACGCGCGATGGGCTCGTCGGCCTTGGTGGCCACGCAGCCGTACGCGCGGGCGCGGCAGGCGGCGCCCCTGGTCTCTATGATCCCCCAACCCGTGTGGGCCAGGCCCGGGTCAACTCCGAGGACAATCACGGCCGCGCCTCCCCTCTCGTGCGTTAGAACGTTCGTTCCATAGTAGCACGTTGGGTGGAGGCGCGGCCGCAAGGAAGACCGATTCTTGGTCGCGCGGAGACAGCCCCTAGTTCTGCGAGAAGGGCCCGTTCCAGAGGCTCCCGCCCGGATGCGAGGGGCCAAGGCCGTGACGGCCCGGTCCGTCTTGCCCAAAGCCGGCGTCCCGCGCTCCGGGCTCTGCGCCGCCCAGGCTGAGGCCGCCGCCCAGGGAAACGTCGCGGAGAAGCCCCAGCAGCTCGTGGGCGTCCTGCGGAATGCCGCCAGGCACAGGGGACGCCGGTCCGCCCGCGGCCGTGGCCGAGCCGGATGCCGAAGACCCCTGGCCACGCCCCTCGTCGTCAAAGGCGGCAAGCGTTGCCTCCAGCCGCTCCTCGTGCGGGCGCACGCGGTCAGCCCACGCCAGTCCCAGCGGGCTTCTGACCTCGTCGAGGAGCTTGGAGGACATCATGAGCGCGGGCGGGGCACAACGCCTGGCCCAGGAGAGGCGCCTCGTCTGCCCCACGATGGCCAGCACGGCGTCCTCGTGGCCGCGGGCCTCCACGATGTCGCTCACGCCAAGCTCCCACTCCACGTAGCTCGCCAGCACGTAGTCGGCAAACTCCACGCGGGTCTCGGCGGAGTGGCCGCAGCCGGCAAGGCCCTCAAGGTCGGGCACGTCGTAGGCCATGCGCGCCGCAGCGGGGATGACGGGAGAGACGGTGTTTCTCATGTGGGCGAAGGCCAGGACGTCCGAGCGGTAGACGTCCCCCAGCGGCGCCAGGGCGCCGGCGTCCAGGCCCTGGGGCTCCTCCAGGGCAAGCCCGGTCTTGTCGCGGGCGCTGAGGGCGAGTCCGCCCACCTCGCGTGCCAGGGCGGCAAGGTGCGCCTGAGCCACGTCCGCGGCGAGAAGCGCGTCCTTCTCGCCAGCGCCGGGACCGGCCGGGGACGGGCACTCGCGCGCGTCGAGGCGCAGATTGCGGCAGAGCTCGCGGGCGGCCGTGGCGGCAACGGGTCCCAGCCCGGGGGCAACGAGCGCGTGCACGTGCGTGGGGCCCAGGGCGTCGCAGGCCAGGGCCGCAAGGGCGCTCGAGCCCAGGCGACCGTCGGCAAGCAGGGCCACGTCGGTGGCGCCGAGCTGCGCGCAGGTCTGGCCGAGGCCCAGCGTGAGGGCGCCCCAGGCGGCGGCCGCGCGGTCAAAGACCTCGGGCGTGAGCGGGTGGGCAAGCGGGCCCTCGGAGGCGGGGTCAACATCGCAGACCAGAAGCGCCTCCTCCAGGGCCGGGGCCTGGGCGGCAACCTCGCCCCAGGGCGTCAGCACAAAGCTCGAGCCCGTGAACGTCTCGGCGTCGTAGCAGCCGAGCGAGCCCACGCCGCAGATCCAGGCGCCCGTCGCGCGGGCGTCCGCCAGAAAGCGCGAGTCTGCCAGCGCGGGGCCCAGCGCTGAGGAGGCGTCGTCCATGGAGAAGCCGTACGTCGAGAGGAAGAGGACCACGTTGACGTCGTAGTCGTACTCGTCGTAATCGTCCAGGTCGTCGTAGCTGCAGGCAATGCCCAGGCGGGCGCCGGCGAGCTCCACCTCGGGCAGCGTCCGCGCAGAGGCCGCGCGGCGGCGGGCGGGAACGGGAGCCTCCGCGGCCACGGCGTCCTCCAGGAAGGCGGACAGCCGCAGGGGCCTCACGTCCCCGCCCGCTACGAGCATGGCCTCGGGCGTGGGAGTGCCGTCGACGTCGGCGGTTGCCGGCAC
>CAJMPT010000054.1 GCA_905215465.1 uncultured bacterium
AGGAAGATCTGGGACCTCATCCGCTATGACGCCAAGCACGTCTTCACCAACGTGATCAGCCTCGTAGTCTGCGTCGGCATGATCGTGGTGCCCTGCTTCTACGCGTGGTTCAACATCGCGGGCAGCTGGGACCCCTACGGCAACACCAAGAACCTCAAGGTTGCCGTGGCCAACGCCGACGGCGGCTACGTGAGCGACCTCATCCCCGTGAGCCTCAACATGGGCGAGCGCATGACCTCCGAGCTGCGCGAGTCCACCAGCATCGGCTACACCGTCACGAGCGAGGAGGACGCCGTGGAGGGCGTGCGCAGCGGCAAGTACTACGCCGCCGTGGTCTTCCCCGAGAACTTCACGCGCGACCTCCTCAGCGGCTTTGCCGACAGCGCCAGCGCGCCCAGGGTGTCCTTCTACCAGAACGACAAGGAGAGCGCCATCGGCAAGATCGTGACCGGCAAGGCCTCCACCGCCATCCAGCAGGACATCGACGAGTCCTTCGCGAAGGCGCTCACCACCGTGGGCGGCGGCGTACTCGACGAGCTGGTGGACTACCTCGACGACGACCACATGACCGAGCTGGCCCAAAGGCTCGACACCGCCGTTGACCAGGCACGCCAGGGCCTCGAGGACACCTCCGCCAGCGTGCGCGGCTTCCAGGACATCCTGGCCTCCACGCAGGCGCTGCTGGGCAGCGGCTCTGACGCCTCCACGGGCTCCCTCTCCGCCACCCTGGCGGCGGGCAATGGCCTTCGCCAGACCGCCGGCGACGTCCGCGGCCTGGGCACCTCCGTCGACGGCAGCGTCGACGCGGTGAACTCCGCCCTGGCAGACGGCGCCGCCAGCCTCGCGGGCGTCTCCGACAAGATCGACCAGGCCTTTGACTCCGCCGGAGAGCAGACCGACAAGATCGCCTACGGCCTGCGCCAGGCGGCCGGCGTCGTGGACGGCAACGTGACCAGCCTGAACGAGCTTCTCGCCAAGCTTGAGAACGTGGACGCCTCGCTGCGCGCCGCTGACGACGCCCTGCCCGCCGACAGTTACCTCCACGACGTCCTGCGCCCCCTGATCTCCTCCGTGAGCTCCCTCGAGGACAGCGTCAAGGATGCCATTGCCAGCCAGACCGAGCTCTCCGGCCAGCTCACCCAGACCGCCGACGACCTCGTCAGCGGCAAGGCCACAGCCGAGGACGCCCGCGCCAAGCTCAAGGCCTCCCTCGATGCGGCCAAGGGCGGCCTGTCCGGCATCCAGGACTCCTACGAGAAGGACGTCCGCGGCAGCCTGGCCAGCCTGGCCGACACGCTCGAGTCCGCTGCGAGCGACGCCGACGGAGTCTCCGCCAGCATCTCGACCACCCTGGCCTCCCTGCGCGGCACCAACGACTCCGCAGCCTCCGCGCTGAGCAAGGCCGCCTGCGGCGTGGGCGAGGGCGCCCAGTCCCTGGACGAGGCCGCCGCAAAGCTCGGCGAGCTTCACGGCAAGCTCTCCGGCGCCCTGGCCTCCGATGACGTGACCACGGTGAGGACCATCCTCTCCAGCGGCGCCGACGACCTGGCCGAGTTCATCACGACCCCCGTCACCGTCGACCGCACGGCCGTCTACCAGCTGGACAACAACGGCAGCGGCATGGCCCCCTTCTACACCACCCTGGCCATCTGGATCGGCGGCGTCGTGCTGTGCGCCCTGGTCAAGGCCAACCCCAGCGAGAAGTGCATGGAGAGGCTGGGCCTGAAGCCCGCCCAAGGCTACCTGGGACGCATCGTGTTCTTCCTGGTCATGGCCTTCCTGCAGTCCTCGCTGATCCTTCTGGGCGACCTCTACTTCCTGCAGGTGCAGTGCGCCCACCCGCTGCTGTTCCTGCTCGCGGGCTGGGCGGCGGCCTTCGCCTTTGTCAACATCATCTACTCCCTGACCGCCTCCCTGGGAGACGTGGGCAAGGCTATCGCCGTCCTTCTCATGGTCATCCAGGTGGCCGGCTCCGGCGGCAGCTTCCCGGTGCAGATGCTGCCCGAAAGCTTCCAGGCCGTCTACCCGTTCCTGCCCTTCGTCCACTCCGAGAACGCCATGCGCGCAGCCATGTTCGGCCTCTACGGCAACGATTTTTGGATGGAGCTCGGGCTGCTGCTCTCCTACGTTGCGGCGGCGCTCTTCCTCGGCCTGGCGCTGAGGAGGCCCGCGCTCAAGCTCACCGAGTGGATGGAGCACAAGCTCGAGTCAACGAAGGTGATGTAGGACCCTCGTCGCGGGGCGCCCCCACGCACTGACCTGAACGCGAGAGGCCCGCCCCTCTCCCCGCAAGTTACGCTGCGCGAAGAACTTGCTGGGGAGAGGGGCGGGCCTCTCGCTTTGGAGACGCTGCCGTGGGGGGTGGCGGCGACGGGGGTCCGACGTCGGGAGGGCCTTTGGGACCGATGCGGGGGTTACGCGGTTGGGAGGGTGTGGCCGAAGGGGCTATACTCTTGAACCGTATGAAGATAGGAACCCAACGAGGAGGAGACTCCATGGCTGACAAGCCTGTGCGCGTTCGATTTGCGCCGTCCCCCACGGGCAAGCTGCACGTTGGCGGCGCCCGCACCGCCATCTACAACTGGGCCTTTGCCCGCGCCAACGGCGGCACGTTCATCCTGCGCATCGATGACACCGACCCCACCCGCTCCACCGACGAGAACACCCAGATCATCCTGCGCGCCATGCGCTGGCTGGGCCTTGACTGGGATGAGGGTCCCGAGGTCGGCGGCGACTTTGGCCCCTACGCCCAGACCGAGCGCCTGGACCTCTACAAGCAGGCCGCCCAGCGCCTCTGGGACGAGGGCCGCGCCTACCCCTGCTTCTGCACGCCCGAGAAGCTCGCGGCCGACCGCGCCGCGGCCCAGGAGCGCAAGGACCCCTTCCAGGGCTACCAGCGCACCTGCCGCGACCTTGACCCCGCCGAGGCCCAGCGTCGCATCGACGCCGGCGAGCCCTACGTCCTGCGCATCAAGGTGCCCCTCGACCGCGGCGACGTCATCATCCACGACGCCGTCCACGGCGACGTGACCTTCAACGCCAAGGAGCTCGACGACTTTGTCATCTTCCGCTCCGACGGCACCCCCACCTACAACTTTGCCACCGTGGTGGACGACGCCATGATGGGCATCACCCACGTCATCCGTGGCGACGACCACCTCTCCAATACCCCGCGCCAGGTCATGGTCTACGAGGCCCTGGGCGCCCCCGTGCCCGAGTTCGCCCACATCTCCATGATCCTGGGCGCCGACGGCAAGAAGCTCTCCAAGCGTCACGGCGCCACCAACGTGGAGGAGTACCGCGACGCCGGCTACCTGTCCGACGCCTTCGTCAACTACCTGGCGCTTCTGGGATGGTCGCTCGACGGCGAGACCACCATCGTGCCGCGCGACGTCCTGGCCTCCAAGTTCAGCCTGGACCACGTCTCCAAGAACCCGGCCACCTTTGACCCCAAGAAGCTCGACTGGATCCAGGCCGAGTACATCCGCTCCATGACCGACGCCGACTTCGCCGACCAGATCATGGTGCCCGAGCTCCACGAGGCCGGCCTCATCGAGGGCGGCGTTGAGTACGACGGGGCGTGGATTGACGCCCTGGCCGCCATCGTGAAGCCGCGCACCAAGTTCCCCGCCGACGTGGTGAGCGTGGCCTCCCCGGTCTTTGCCACCGCCGAGACCCTTGAGTACGACGAGAAGTCCGTTGCCAAGGGCCTTGCCAAGGAGGGCATGGGCGCCATTCTGGACGCCGCTCGCGCCGCCCTGGAGGCCATCTCCGCCGACGCCTGGACGCCCGAGGCCATCGACGGCGCACTCGACCCCCTGCCGGAGGCCCTCGACGCCAAGAAGCGCATCGTCTTCCAGGCCGTGCGCGTGGCCGAGTGCGGCAACATGGTCTCCCCGCCCCTGGGCGAGACCATGGCCCTCATCGGCCGCGAGGACTGCCTGGCGCGCATCGACCGCGCCCGCGCGATGGCCCTCTAGCACCAAGCCCGCAGGTTAGGGGGGTCGGAAGGGAGAAGCCCTTTCGGCTCCCTTCGTCTTTGCCCGGAGGTGCTCCTCCGGGCAGCGATTTGGAGGTAGCGATGATCTTTGACTTTGGCTCCGAGGAGTTCGTGCCCATCCCCAACTTCAAGGGCGGCGAGGGCCACTTCGACGCCAAGATGCACGACGACGGCAAGTGCAAGGTCATCCGCGGCCGCATCGAGCCGGGCAGCACCAGCGGCTACCACCTGCACGAGGCAAACTGCGAGGTCATCTACGTGCTCTCCGGCCGCGCCTGGTTTGACTACGACGGCGGGCGCGAGTACGCCGAGGCCGGCCAGGCCCACTACTGCCCCATGGGCCACAGCCACGCCATGGGCAACGCCAGCGACACCGATCCGCTCGAGGTCTTCTGCGTCGTGCCCGAGCACCGCGTGGCCTAGCTGTTGTGTGCCATGACGTTGTTTACACCGACGATGCGTGACATCGGGGGCAGGCCCCCGCACGCGCCGTGCGGACGCTCCCAATTGTAGTGCTCCAGGAAGGCGGGCAGGGCTGAGGCCCTGCCCGCCTCGCCGTCCCAGGCCCTCGCGTACTGCCACTCCTGGGCCAGCGTCCGGTTCATGCGCTCCACCTTGCCGTTCTGCCAGGGGCTGTAGGGCCTGGTGTAGCTGTGCCTGACGCCGTCCGAGGCCAGCCGGGAGTTGAACTCCCGGCTCCGGTAGCCCGGCCCGTTGTCGGTCATGACGCGGCCGACCGCCACCCCCAGCCCGGCGAAGAACGCCAGGCAGCGGGCCATGAACGCCGCGCACGTCGCCCCGTGCTCGTCGGCCAGCAGCTCCGCGTAGGCGACGCGCGAGTGGTCGTCCACGGCGACGTGCAGACACGAGGAGCCCGAGCCGCGCCGGGACCCGCAGCCCCGGCCGAGCGCGCGGTGGCCGCCCCCGTCCGGGATCCGCGCGACCTTCTTCACGTCGACGTGGACCAGCTCCCCGGGCCTCTCCCTCTCGTAGCGCACGGGCGTCACCGGGCCGCGCCTTCGCTCCTCGCCGGTCACGCGGTCGACGTCGGCCAGGCGCGGCAGGCCCGAGCGCGCCACGATCCTGGCGCAGGTGCGGGCGGGAACGCCCGTCTCCGCGGCCAGGGCGAGCGGGGCCAGGAGGAGGCGCTCGCGCGCCTCCAGCACCCTCGCCTCGGCCTCCGGCGGGGTCAACCGCGCGATCCTGCGCGGCCGGCTCGGACGGTCGGCCATGGGCTCGCCGCGCCTGGCGCGCGCGAGCCACTTGGAGGCCGTCTGGCGGCTGACCCCCATGTGGCGGGCGACGTCGGACACCCGCTCGCCGCCCAGGACGCGGGAGACCATCGTCTCCCGCCCGCGCGGGGTCAGCCTTGCGTTAGGATGCTGTGACATGGGAGGGCCCCCTTCGCTGCAGACCTAGACAATCCACAGCATGCGGGAGCCCTCCCTATTTGTCACCCTCCGGATGTAAACAACCTGTTGGCACACAACACCTAGCGCCCGTCGAGAAGGCCAAGGCAACCTGTCCGCAAAAAAGGGCAAGGCCCCCGATTCTCCAGCAAGTTACGCTTCGCAAAGAACTTGCTTGGGGAACGGGGGCCTTGCCCTTTTTCGCTGCGAGGACGTGCTCGGCCTTCTCGACGGAAGCTAGGGCACAGACGGGTGCGCGGAAAGCGACGGCTCCGGCTGGGGAGAAGAAAGTGCGGCGCGGGGCGCCGCGTTTAATGCTGAGGGGCGGGCTCGACCAGAAACATGAGCTCCAGGACCATCTTGGTGGCGCGGCGGAAGCGACGGCGCCGGTAGTGGTAGAGCTCAACGTCGCGAAAGCCCAGCTCGGAGCTGGCCGCATAGCCGCTCGTTGGGAGCCAGTCCTCGTAGAAGCGCTTGCGCGCGGCCGCTATGCGCAGCGGCAGCGTGGCCTGTGTGCCCACGTGGACCGGCACCACGGCCGCCAGGGTGCCCGCCGGTATGCGGACCGCCTCAAGGTCGTCCGCGGCCGCCAGGGCGCGCCTCACGGGCGCGTCGCCGGGCTCCACCTCGTCGCCGGTGAAGTAGCGGAAGCGCCCGTCCTCGCCCGGCTCTTCGCAGATCACGGCCGTGACCACGGGCATGACGCGGCAGGGCACGTCCTCCTTGACCTCGGCCAAGCGCTGGGCCAGCACGGGCGCGTCGGAGAACATGTCCTTCTCGCTGGTCGTGATGGAGCGGCCCACAAAGGCGCGGGGCAGCGCGAGCGGAGCGACCTCGATCTTGGGGTCGGCCATGAGGGCGGCCTAGTGCTCGCAGCCGGCGGAGGCCGAGACGATGTCCTCGCCCTCGTGCTCCACCATGGCTCCGATCATGGCGGTGAGGCCCTCGGTGATGCGCTCGAGGCTCATGGACGGGGTGCCGGCCTTGAGGTTTGTGGCCTGGGAGTCCAGGTACGGCACGTGCACGAAGCCGCCGCGCACGCCCGGGTGACGGTGGTCCAGGGCATAGAGCAGCTCGTAGAGGACCTCGTTGCAGCAGTAGGTGCCGGCGGTGTAGGAGACGTTGGCGGGCACACCCCTCTGCTTGCAGGCGTCCACCATGGCCTGGACGGGCAGGGTGGCAAAGTAGGCGTCAGGGCCGTCCGCCTCGAGCTTGGTGGAGAGGGGCTGGAAGCCCTCGTTGTCGGGGATGCGGAAGTTTGCGTAGTTGATGCCCACGAACTCCGGGGTGATCTCCGTGCGGCCGCCGGCCTGGCCCACGCACAGGACCATGTCGGGCTTCTCGGCGTCGATGGCAGCCTCAACGGCGGCGGGCCCCTTCTTGTACACCACGGGAATCTCAACGGTGGCGATGTCTGCGCCCGCTATCTGCGCGGGAAGGCGACGGACGGCCTCGTAGGCGGGGTTGACGGTCTCCCCGCCAAAGGGCATGAACCCGGTGACCAGGATCTTCATGGGCATTCTCCTCTCAAGAGAAAGGGGCGCCGTCGCACACGGCGACGACGCCCCGCAACGCTTCCGCGTCCATTCTACCCCTGCGCGCACGCCACAGACCCCGCAAGGCCCATGCGGCGAGAAGTGCGTGGCGACAGATCGCCTGCGGCCTACAGGCCGAACAGGATCATGATGACGATCTGCACCACCAGCATGAAGATGGCGATGGGCACCTGCTTCTTGATGACGCCGTAGTTGTCCTTCATGTCCAGGATGGCCACCGGGACGATGTTGAAGTTGGCCGCCATGGGCGTCATGAGGGTGCCGCAGTAGCCGCAGGTGAGGGCCAGGCCGCCGATGATGGTGGGGTCGGCGCCCAGGGCCAGCACGAAGGGCGCGCCGATGCCCACGGTCATGACGGTGATGGCCGCGAAGGCGTTGCCCATAATCATGGTGAACAGGGCCATGCCCACGGCGTAGACGATGACGCCCACGATGGCGTTGCCGGACGGGATGATGCCGGAGACCAGCTGGGAGATGACGTCGCCCACGCCAGCGGCAGTGAAGACGGCGCCCAGGCCGGCAAGGAGCGTCGGCAGCATGGAGAGCGGGCCAACCACGTCAAGCATGCGGCGGCAGTCGTCCAGGAAGACCTTGGGGCTGTTCTTGCGGTTGAAGGCAAGCAGCAGCACCGCGCCCGCCAGGACGCCGAAGGTCATGCCCACCAGGGAGCTGATCTTGGTGAAGAGGGCAAAGAGCAGGGCAAAGAGGCCGATGCAGATGGCCGGCGCGAAGATCTTCATGCCGATGTGCTCGAAGTTGCCCTGCATCTCCTCGGTGGTGGGGGCGCCCTCCTTGCCCTTGTCGACCTGGCCCGCGATGGCCGGGATGACCATGACGAAGAGCAGCGCGCCGGTGAGGGCAGACGGGATCCACTTGCCGAAGATGAACAGCACGCCCAGGACGATCCAGAAGACGGCCGAGCCGACGCGCTTCTCGTTGGTGGAGTCCTTGGCGTTGCGCACGCCGGTGTAGACGGAGACGAGGCCGATGAGGATGTACATGACCTCCAGGAGCTTGTTGGAGAGCGTCACGTCGGCGCTCGCGAAGAACTGGATGAAGGCGTCCATTACTTATCACCGTCCATCGAGAGCTGCTCGGAGTGGTAGCGCTTGGTGTCCTTGCGGTCCAGCACCTGGTAGTAGACGATGGCCGCGATGGTGGCGATGATAGCCGGCGCCACGGCGACGGAGGCCAAGCCGATGAGCTCCACGTGGTAGCCCAGCGGCTCCAGGGTGTTCTGGACGAGAAGCGCGCCGGCGCCGCCGACGAAGAGCACCTGGCCGAAGAACCAGGTGATATTCTCCATGCCCGCGGCCATGCCCTTGATGTTCTCGAGCTGCTCGGGAGCGACCTTCTTGCCGTCGGACTCAACGGCCGCCTGCGCCATGGGCATGACGACCGGGCGCACGAAGCCGGCGACGCCGCCGAAGCCCACGTTGAACGCGGCGAAGACCACGCGGAACACGCCGTAGGCGGCCAGCACCATGCCGGCGGTGGCGCCCTTGAACTTGTTCATGAGCGCGGCGGCGGCCTGCTTGAGGCCGTTTCGCTCGAGCGTGCCCGTGATCACGAAGGTCATGATGAACACGCACATGCTGCGGTTGGAGACAAAGCTCGAGCCCATGGTCTCAAGGAACGAGACCGGGTCCATGCCCGCCACCAGGGCGGTGGCCACGGCGGCCACCATGATTACGAGGATGGAGTCAAGCTTGCAGGCAAAGCCAACGACCACGATGACGATGCCGAGCAGCTTGAGGAGCTCCATGGGATCCATAGGTCCTCCTCTGGTCGAAAAATACAGACCTATAGACCCTACACAAAGTCGGCGGCCAACGTGAGCGGCGCGGCACAAATGGTCCAAACCTGGAACCAGCTGGCAATTATTGCTCTGGCGAGACGCACTTCTCGCCGCCACCTGGCGCCTCGTGGCAACAAAAAAGGCAGGACGCCGAAGCGACCTACCTTGTAAGTCATGGTAGCCCGTACCAGATTCGAACTGGTGATCTCCGCCTTGAGAGGGCGGCGTCC
>CAJMPT010000055.1 GCA_905215465.1 uncultured bacterium
GATTGATGAAGCCTCCGCAGCGGTACGTCTGGAGCACTCCAAAGCACCGGAGGGCTTACAGCAGCGGAGAGAAGATCATTGAGGCCCTTGGCTTCAGGTCGAGGAACATGGGGTGATGGCATGGGCAGATTGAACGGACCCAGGTGGGAGCTGAGGCCGGGCATGGAGGGCTACCCCCAGAGCCTCATGGACCTGCAGAAGCCCCCAGAACTCCTGCGTGGCATCGGGGACAAGGACGTGCTCTCGACCCCCTGCCTGGCGGTCATTGGGGCCAGGAGGGCCACGCCGTACGGCATCGCGGCCGCCGAGCTCGCGGGGCGGGTTGCGGCCGAATGCGGCGTGACGGTGGTCTCGGGCGGGGCCATGGGGTGCGACTATGCCGCCGGGATGGCGGCCTCAGCCGCAGGCGGCCGCACCGTCGTGGTTGCGGGTACGGGAGCGGACGTTCCATACCCCGCGTCTTCGACCCCGGTGTTCCAGGCAGCGGCCGACTCGGGGGCCGTCATATCGCTCGAGCGCTGGGGCCAGGAACCTAGACGCTACGCCTTCCCAAAGAGGAACGTCGTGGTTGCCGCACTCAGCCGCGTGCTCGTCATCACGGAGGCAAGCCAGGTCTCGGGCACCATGTCCACCGCCGACTCTGCCCTTGAGCTGGGACGTGTTCTCTACGCAATACCTGGCTCGATCTTCTCGCCAAACTCGTCCGGGACAAACAGGCTGGCGGCCGAGGGGGCCCGCATTATTCCTGACGAGGCCTCGCTGGAGCTTGCCATATCCATGGACTTCGGCGTGGCGAGGTTCTGCTCGCGGCAAGAGCGAGCCTTCGCGGGCCCCGTGCTCTCGGCACTCGTGGCCTGCCCCTCGAGGCCCGACGAGCTTGCAGCCCGCCTCAACGAGGACGTGCTCACGCTCCTGAAGACCTTGACCGAGCAGGAGGCCCGCGGTCTTGTGGAGCGTTTGCCCGACGGTCGATACTCGCCGACCAAGGCCTACCTCTTGGGGCAAAATGGGTGAGCTGTCTATCCCGCCTGGGCGGGGGAAGGAGGAGCCGCATGGACGGGCTCGTTACTGTGGTTGGGGCGGGCCTCGCGGGCTCCGAGTGCGCGCTGCAGCTGGCGAGAAGGGGCGTGCGCGTCCGCCTTTTCGAGCAGAGGCCGACCGCGGCCTCGCCTGCGCACCACACCGACCGCTTTGCGGAGCTTGTGTGCTCGAACTCCCTCAAGTCCATGAAGCCCGAGACCGCGGCTGGCCTGCTCAAGTCCGAGCTCACCAAGATGGGAAGCGCCCTTCTTAAGGTCGCGCGCCAGACAAGCGTCCCCGCCGGAGGCGCCCTCGCCGTCAACCGCGAGGAGTTCTCAACCAAGGTGACCGAGCTTGTGGAGGCGGAGCCCCTCATCGAGGTGGTGCGCGAGGAGGTCCGCTCCATCCCGGAGGGCCCCTGCGTCATTGCCGCCGGGCCGCTGTGCTCCGACGCCCTCTTCCAGGCGGTGTCTGCTGTCGTAGGCAGAGACGCCATGTCGTTCTATGACGCCGCCGCGCCCATCGTGGATGCGGACTCCCTTGACCGCAGCGTCATCTTCAAGCAGTCCCGCTACGAGGAGGGGGGATCGGGCGACTACCTCAACTGCCCCATGAGCAAGGACGAGTACGACGCCTTCCTTAAGGCCCTTCTCTCCGCCGAGCGCGTCATAGCGAGGGACTTCGAGCAGGCCGACCTCTTCTGCGCCTGCCAACCGGTGGAGGAGGTCGCCCGAACGGGTTACAAGTCCCTCTGCTTTGGCGCGCTCAAGCCCGTGGGCCTCACCGACCCCAGGACGGGACGGCGCCCCTGGGCGGCCGTGCAGCTCAGGGCCGAGAATGCGGCTCACACGGCCTACAACCTCGTGGGATTCCAGACCAACCTCACCTGGCCCGAGCAGCGGCGCGTCTTCCGCATGGTCCCGGGCCTCGGGGAGGCCGAATTCCTCCGCTACGGCGTCATGCACCGTAACTCCTTCGTGGACGCCCCGCACGTCCTCGACCGCACCTTTGCCATTCCGGGGACCGGCGTGCGCCTTGCCGGGCAGATCACGGGCACGGAGGGCTACGTGGAGGCCATCGCGTCGGGCCTCCTTGCGGCGCTCAATACGTACGCGGACCTCACCGGTGCCGCCCCCGTGAGCCTTCCCGTGACGGGCGCCCTGGGGTCTCTTGCGGCCTACGCCACAGATCCTGCAACCAAGGACTACCAGCCCATGCACGTCAACTACGGCATCGTCCCGCCCATCGAGCTGTCCGGCAGGGTCTCAAAGACCCAGAAGCGCGAGGCGCTCGCCGCCAGGGCCGCAGCCGACCTTGACGCCTACCTGGCCAGCCGCCCGGAGCTCTTCTCGCTGTGACGGAGGCGGCGGTGAGGGGCCTGCTGCCCGAGGCGTCGAGCTACCTCACGCACCTACGGCGCTCCGGGACGGTCTCGCAGAACACGCTCAGGGCCTACTCCGAGGACCTCCTCGGGCTGAGCGGGTGGCTGGAGTCGCGCGACCTCTCCGTTGCCGACCTGGACCACGCAAGACTCAGGGCCTACCTGGGAGACCTCGTGAGGGCGGGCTATTCGGAGCGCACCATCAACCGGAGGCTCTCCTCAACGAGGGGCTTTCTCCTCTGGCTTGCGCGCGAGGGGGTGGCCGTCGGCGCCGGAGTGGGCGCCATCTCGGGCCGCAAGCTCTCGTCTCGGCTGCCCAGGACCATGTCCGACGCGGACGCTGCCCGTCTCATAGACAGCTGCGACGGCACCCCAAAGGGCTTGCGAGACCGTGCCCTGCTGGAGCTCCTCTACGCCACGGGTGCCCGCATCTCAGAGGCATCGGCCCTTGACGTGGGCGACGTCGACCTTTCCCTGGAGCAGGCGCGCCTCTTTGGCAAGGGTTCCAAGGAGCGCATCGTGCCCCTCTACGCCTCGGCTGCAAGGGCGGTAGGGGACTACCTTGAGTCCGGCAGGCCTCACCTCCTGCGGCCGGGCGGCGAGAAGGACGCACTCTTCCTCTCCTCCCGCGGCAACCGCATGAGCGCGGCCGCCCTGAGGAACGCCTTCGAGGCACACGTGACGGCAGCCGGGCTTGACCCCGCGCTCACCCCTCACGCCATGAGGCACACCTTTGCCACCGAGCTTCTGAGCGGTGGTGCCGACCTGAGATCTGTCCAGGAGCTTCTCGGCCACGAGAGCCTCTCCACGACGCAGATCTACACGCACCTCTCCGTGGAGGGGCTCAAGGCGGCCGCCCGCTCCGCCCACCCGCGGTCGGGCAACGCCAAATGACCACAAATGGGCACTCGACAGGCCAAATCTGTTGTTGCTATAATCGCTGCTTGCTGTGCGCACGCATGGCGTGCCGCGTACCAGCGCGGCATCACATCACACACGCGTGACGACCCGCTCGCCATGGTGCCCAGGACTAAAGCCAGGTCCGGGGTGGCGCTCCGGGGATGACATCGCGCGGAGGACAAACCAGGAGGTTTACCATGGCTGCTAAGATTACCATCCAGACCCTGCTTGACGCCGGTTGCCACTACGGCCACCAGACCCGTCGCTGGAACCCCAAGATGAAGTCCTACATCTTTGGTGAGCGCAACGGCATCTACATCCTCGACCTCAAGCAGACCATGCTCGGCGCCGACAAGGCCTACACCTTCCTGAAGGAGACCGCTGCCAAGGGCGGCAAGATCCTCTTCGTCGGCACCAAGAAGCAGGCCCAGGAGCCTGTCGCCACCCAGGCCCAGCGCTGCGGCATGCCCTACATCAACCAGCGTTGGCTCGGCGGCATGCTCACCAACTTCGTGACCATGCGCTCCCGCATCAATCGCATGGAGGAGCTCGAGGCCATGGTCGAGGACGGCCGCATGGCCACCCTGCCCAAGAAGGAGCAGGCCGTGCTGGGCAAGGAGCTCTCCAAGCTCCAGACCAACCTCGGTGGCGTCCGCGACATGACCGCCCTGCCGCAGGCCATCTTCGTCGTTGACTCCAAGCGCGAGGAGATTGGCATCCGCGAGGCCAACCGCCTGCACATCCCCGTCGTCTCCCTGCTGGACACCAACTCCGACCCCGACGTGGTCGAGTACGGCATCCCCGCCAACGACGACGCCATCCGCTCCGTTTCCCTCATGTGCGAGCTTGCCGCCGACGCCGTCCTGGCCGGCACCGGCAAGGAGCAGATCTCCGCTGAGGAGATGGCCGCCCCTGCCGCTGAGGCTCCCGCTGCCGAGTAGCTCCCAAGGAGCTGTCCGTATAACCACGTTCTAAAGAGGAGTGCAAAATGGCTCAGATTACCGCCGCCCTCGTCAAGCAGCTTCGCGAGATGACCGACTCCCCCATGATGGAGTGCAAGAAGGCCCTCGTCGAGGCTGACGGCGACATCGAGAAGGCTGTCGACGTCCTGCGCACCATGGGCATCGCCAAGGCTGTCAAGCGCGCTGGCCGCGACACCAACGAGGGCACCATCGCCACCTACGTCTCCGAGGACGGCAAGACCGGCGCCATCCTGGAGCTCTCCTGCGAGACCGACTTCGTCGGCACCAACCCCAAGTTCACCGGCTTTGCCGCTGACCTTGCCAAGGTCGTCGCCGAGGAGAACCCCGCCGACGTCGAGGCCCTTAAGGCCTGTCCGATGAACGGCGAGACCGTTGACTCCGCCCTCACCGAGATGATTCACGTCATCGGTGAGAACATGAAGGTCCTGCGTTTCCAGCGCGTCGCCGTCGAGAACGGCGCCATGACTGGCTACATCCACCTCGGTGGCAAGCTGGCCGACATCGTCGTCTGCGAGTTCTCCAAGCCCGAGACCGCCGAGTCCGACGAGTTCAAGACCTTCGCCCACGACGTCGCCATGCACGTCGCCGCAACCGGCCCCGTCGCCACCACGCGCGAGGACGTGCCCGCCGCCACCGTCGAGCACGAGATGAGCATCTACAAGGCTCAGGCCGCCGAGTCCGGCAAGCCCGAGGCCATCCAGGAGCGCATGGCCCAGGGTCGCCTGGAGAAGTACTTCAAGGAGTTCGTCCTGTGCGAGCAGGAGTTCGTCAAGGACTCCTCCGTCACCATCGAGGGCCTCGCCAAGAAGGTCTCCAAGTCCCTCGGCGATGACATCAAGGTCAAGAGCTTCGTCCTCTATCGCTTTGGTGAGGAGGCCTAGTCCTTCCACCCATCAGGGTCTCTTCGGAGCCGGCGGCACTTGTCGCCGGCTTCTTTTGTATGTGGATGATGCCCGCCTGACGCACGGGGGCGGCCTGCGGCATGCCGTCTGCTAAAATCATAGGGATGCAAATGCATCCATCTTTTGCAGTTTTCGAGCGAGTGGAGGTTGGCTTGTCTGACTTCAAGTACAAGCGCGTGTTGCTCAAGCTCTCTGGCGAGGCCCTCATGGGGTCCCAGTCCTTTGGCATTGACCCCGCCGTGCCCCTGAGGCTCGCGGAGGAGATTCGTCCCGTCTACGAGGCCGGCGTCGAGGTGGCCATCGTGGTTGGCGGAGGCAACATCTACCGTGGCGTCCAGGGTGCTGCAAACGGCATGGACCGTGCGCAGGGCGACAACATGGGCATGCTTGCCACCGTCATCAACGCGCTCGCCCTTCAGGACACCTTCGAGAAGGCTGGCATGGACTGCCGCGTCATGAGCGCCATCGAGATGCGCCAGATCGCCGAGCCCTACATCCGCCGTCGTGCGATCAGGCACCTCGAGAAGGGTCGCATCACCATCTTTGCCGCCGGCACGGGCAATCCCTACTTCACCACCGACACCGGCGCCGCCCTGCGCGCGTGCGAGATCAACGCGGAGATCCTGATGAAGGCCACCAATGTGGACGGCGTCTACGACTCGGACCCGCGCAAGAACCCGGACGCCAAGAGGTATGACACCATCACCTACAGCGACGTCCTCAACCGCGACCTCAAGGTCATGGACGCAACCGCCACGGCCCTCTGCCGCGACAACAGGATGCCCATCATGGTCTTTGACATCAACGAGCCTGGCTGCTTCGAGCGCGCCGTCAGCGGCCAGAACGTCGGTACGACCGTCTTCGAGGAGGAGAACTAGACATGAGCCAGCACACTGACTTCGCCAAGTCCCACATGGACAAGTGCATCGATGCCTTGAGGGCCAACTTCGCCCGCGTCCGCTCCGGCCGCGCCAACCCGCACATCCTGGACCCCATCAAGGTCGACTACTACGGCCAGCCCACGCCTATCACCCAGCTTGCGGGCGTGAAGGTCCCCGAGGCCTCCATGCTGGTGGTCGAGCCGTGGGACAAGAGTTCGCTCAAGGCCATCGAGAAGGCCATCGAGGCCTCTGACCTGGGCATCACCCCGTCCAACGACGGCGTGAGCATCCGTCTGCCGTTCCCACGCCCCACCGAGGAGCGCCGTCGCGAGCTGGCCAAGGAGTGCAGCAAGCTTGCTGAGGACGCCCGCGTGGCCATCCGCAATGTCCGTCGTGACGCCAACGGCAAGATCGAGCGCGACGAGGAGCTTCCCGAGGACGCCCAGACGCGCGAGAAGAAGGCCGTCCAGAAGCTGACCGACAGCTACGTTGCCCAGATTGAGGACCTTCTCAAGGCCAAGACCGCAGAGATCATGGAGATCTAGGTGCACTACGACGAGGCTAAGCTTGCGGAGTACTTCTCCCAGGCACCCGAGGACGTCAGTCTTGCAGACATCGACATGGCCCGCATCCCGGGCCATGTCTCCATCATCATGGACGGAAACGGCCGCTGGGCGCAGGTTCGCGGTCTTGACCGCTCCCGTGGCCATGTTGCCGGCGTGGACTCCCTGCGCGAGGCCGTGACCACGAGCGTCCGCCTTGGCGTGGACGTGCTCTCCGTCTATGCGTTCTCCACGGAGAACTGGAAACGCCCGCAGGAGGAGGTCAACATGCTCATGCACCTCTTTGCCACCACGCTCCTGCACGAGCTGCCACTCTTCCACCAGGAGAACGTCCGCCTGCGTTTCTTCGGCGACCTCGACGCCCTTCCGGAGGAGACCCGCAAGGTCTTCCAGCAGGGCCTTGACGAGACCGTCCAGAACTCCGGCATGACCTTCGCCCTGGCGGTCAACTACGGCTCGCGTGCCGAGCTGGTCCGTGCGGCCCGCTCCCTCGCGCAGAGGTGCGCGGACGGCACCCTCGACCCCGCCTCCATCGACGAGAAGTCCCTTGCCTCCGAGCTCTACACCACGGGCCTTCCCGACCCGGACCTGCTCATCCGCACCTCGGGTGAGCTCAGGCTCTCCAACTATCTGCTCTGGCAGCTCGCCTACACCGAGTTCTACGTGACGCCCACGCTCTGGCCGGACTTCTCGCGCTGGGACTACCTGCGCGCCATCCAGTCCTTCCAGGGGCGCAAGCGACGCTTTGGGGGTGTCGCCAACTAGTGAGCAGCCCCGAGCAGCGCGACGAGAGGGACAGGTCGCAGAGCATAGGCATTGACCGTCAGATAGACAAGCTCGAGAGCAGGCGCGCTTCCAAGGAGGACCGCCGGGCATCCGGCGACCTCACTGGCCAGAAGGCGCGCGGCGTCACCGAGAAGGTTCTCACCAGGACCACCTCGGGCGCCATCTACGCCCTGGTCACGCTCGTGTGCCTCTTCATCGGCCCCATCACCACCACGCTGCTAGTGGCGGGCATGGCGTGGCTGTGCTGCTCCGAGTTCTTCCGCATCTGCCGCATGGGCGGGCGCATGCCCAACGAGTCCATCGGTCTCGCGGCGGCCCTTCTCTACCCGCTGGCAGCCTACGCAAAGGGCCAGGCGGCCCTTGTCATCGTGACGTTCCTGCTGCTCATCACCTGTGCGTGCTGGTACGTCTTCACACCGCGCGCCAACATCGCCGACGTGGCCGTGACGGCCTTTGGCCCGCTCTACACCTCGCTTGCCTTCTCTACCATCGTACTCATCAGGAAGTTCGACCCGGGCGTCACGGGCGCGCTCTTCACGCTCGGCGTCATGCTCTCCATCTGGGCTAACGATGCGCTGGCGTACTTCGTGGGGTCCAAGATCGGTGCCCACAAGCTCGCGCCGCGCATTTCTCCCCACAAGAGCTGGGAGGGATTCTACGGCGGCTTGCTGGCCTCCGTCATCGTCTGGCTCGTCATGGGTGCCTTCGGCATTGAGGGGTTGACGCCTCTGCCGTGCGTGCTCATTGGCCTCGTCGTAGGCATGGCCGGCGTCATCGGCGACCTCTTTGAGTCACGCATCAAGAGGGGAGTGGGCGTCAAGGACTCGGGCAACCTCATGCCCGGGCACGGTGGCCTTCTCGACAGGTCCGACTCGCTGCTCTTTGGCTGCGTGGCAGCCTACTTCCTGCTTCTTGTTGGAGGAATTCTTTGACGATCTTCGAAGACATCGCACCGCGCATCGAACGGCCACATGTTCTCAGGGTGGCCGTTCTTGGTTGCACGGGGTCCATCGGCTCCCAGACCCTCGACGTATGCCGCAGGCACGCCGACCGCGTGAGGGTCGTTGCGCTCTCTGCCAACACGTCCACCGCGGCCTTGGTCAAGGCCGCTCGTGAGTTTGGTGCCCGTCACGTGGCCCTTGCCGACGCGTCGCGCGCCACCGACCCCGTCATGAGCGAGCTCCCACCCACCTGCGAGGTCGGTCTTGGCGAGCAGTCCGTGACCAGCCTTGCCGAGCTGCCCGACGTAGACCTCGTGGTCAACGCGCTGGTGGGCTTCGTTGGCATCCATGCCGGATACGCCGCGCTCAAGGCCGGCAAGTCCCTGGCCTACGCCAACAAGGAGTCCGTCGTCTGCGGCGGAGACCTCCTCATGCCGCTTGCCCGTCCCGGTCAGCTCCTGCCCGTGGACTCCGAGCACAGCGCCATCTTCCAGTGCCTGGTGGGGGAGAGGAGCGAGGACGTTCGCCGTCTCTGGCTCACCTGCTCTGGCGGCCCCTTCTTCGGCCTCACGAGGG
>CAJMPT010000056.1 GCA_905215465.1 uncultured bacterium
TGGTAGTTCTGGTAGTTGCCCATGAAGCGCGACAGCGTGACCTTGCAGGGCAGCACGCCCTCCTCGGCAAGCTGGGCGCTCTCGGGACGCAGGACCAGGACGCACTTGTCGCCCTCGGAGAGGTGGCCAATGTTGGCGACCTCCACCTCGTGGCCCTCGATGTTGGCCAGGCCGCTCTCGCCGTCCTTCTTGGAGATGGAGCCGCGCAGGAAGTTGGACTCGCCGATGAAGTCCGCGACGAACTCGTCCACGGGGTGGTAGTAGACGGTGTGCGGGTCGCCGATCTGGTCGACGACGCCCTTCTTCATGATGATGATGTTGTCGGAGAGCGCCATGGCCTCGGACTGGTCGTGCGTGACGTAGATGGCGGTGATGCCGGCCTGCTGCTGGATGCGGCGGATCTCGTTGCGCATGTCAACGCGGAGCTTGGCGTCGAGGTTGGAGAGCGGCTCGTCAAAGAGCAGGACGCCCGGCTCCAGGACCAGGGCGCGGGCCAAGGCGACGCGCTGCTGCTGACCACCGGAGAGCTGGTTGGTCATGCGGTCCTCCATGCCCTCAAGACCGACCATGCCCAGGATGCCGTGGACCTTCTCGGCGATCTGGTCCTTGGGGAGCTTGCGCAGCTTGAGGCCGTAGGCCACGTTGTCAAAGATGTTGTAGTGCGGGAGAAGCGCGTAGCTCTGGAACACCATGGCGGTGTCGCGCTTGTTGGGGGTGAGCTCGTTGATGGGCTCGCCGCCGAGGTAGATCTCTCCCTCGTTGGGGCTCTCGAAGCCTGCGATCATGCGCAGGATGGTGGTCTTGCCGCAGCCGGACGGGCCGAGCAGCGTCACGAACTCACCGGGCTCGATGTTGATGTTGGCATCGTGGACGGCGTAGAAGTCCTTGCCGGTCTTGGGGTCCTGGTAGATCTTGGAGACGTGGTCCAGACGGACGCCCTTCTTCTCCTTAGCCATTGCTAGTCCTCCTCAGTTGCGAGCTTCTTGCTGGTTCCGAAGTGCTTGATGGCAAGGTTCATGAGGAGAACCGAGCCGTACGTGATGACGATCAGGATGGTTGCGAACGCGCAGGCGATGCCGTAGTTGCCCTTCTCGGCGAACTCGTTGATCTGCACCGTGATGAGGAAGAACTGCGGCGTGACCAGAAGGATGATCGCGGAGATTGCGGTGATGGAGCGCACGAACGCGGTGACGAGACCGCTGAAGAACGAGTCCTTGATGAGGGGCAGCGTGACCGTGCGGAAGACGGTGAAGCTGTCGGCGCCCATGTCGTAGGCGGACTCCTCGATGGACTTGTCAATCTGCCTCAGCGCCGAGATGCCCGAGCGGGTGCCGGTGGGCAGGGAGCGCACGATGAAGACGATGATCAGGATGGCCGCGGAGCCGTAGATGCCCTGAAGGAAGCCCGTGTGGAAGACGCCGCCAGAGAAGCCGCGGATGTAGCCGACGCCCAGGACGGTGCCGGGGACGGCCATGGCGAGCATGGACACGGCCTCGATGAAGCCCTTGGTGCGGAAGTTACGCTTGACCACGAGGTAGGAGATGATCATGGACAGGATGGCCGTGATCGGGGCGGCAATCAGCGACAGCAGGAAGGAGTCGCGGAACGCCTGGAAGCCGTGGTACTTGGTGAAGACCTGCTCGAACCACTTGGTGGTCAGGCTGAAGTCGTAGCCCCAGGTCTTGAACAGGGCGCCGAAGGGCACGCAGAGGTACATCACGACGACGAAGATGGCCAGGGCGCAGCAGATGACGGTCAGCGGGATGCGCACGGAGGCGTCGGTGATGAGCATGCGGGCGCGGCTGGCCTTGCCGGAGAGGGTGGCGGTGGACTTGGCCTCGAGCACGTACTTCTGCACGACGAACATCAGCAGCGTGATGCAGAGAAGGACGACTGCCATGGCGGCCGCGCCCTGCTTGTCGTAGGCGCCGGTGATCTGCAGGTAGATGGTGGTGGCCAGGGTATCGTAGGAGCCGCCGATGATCATGGGGTTGGCAAAGTCGGCGATGGACTCGATAAACGTCACCAGGAAGGCGTTGCCCAGGCCGGGAAGGACGAGCGGCAGCGTGACGCTGGTGAAGACCTTCCAGCGAGAGGCGCCCATGTCACGGGCGGCCTCCTCCAGGGAGGGGTCGATGTTCTTGAGCAGGCCCTTGAGCATCATGTAGCAGACCGGGAAGAACGTCAGGGTCTGGACGACGAAGATGCCCCAGAAGCCATAGACCGAGTTGTCGTACATGCCCAGCAGGTAGCGGGTGATGAGGCCCGACTTGCCAAAGAGCATGATGATGGAAAGGGACAAAACGAAGGGCGGCGAGACCACGGGCAGCATGGAGACCACCTGGAACAGACCGCTCATGAACTTGGTCCTGAGCTTGACGTAGACCTCAACGTAGGCAAAGAGCAGACCAACGAGGGCCGACACGATGCTCACGAGGAAGCCGACGGCCAGCGTGTTGGTGATGGCCGTGGTGAACGAGCCCATCTGGAAGATCCGCTTGAAGACATCCAGGCTCGGACCGGAGTCCGTGACGAAGGAGTCCACGAGCAGGATTGCCAGCGGGTACAGGATGAACAGGGTCAAGAAGGCGATGAGTACCACGATGGTGGTCACCATGATGGGGTCGCCCATCAACTTCTTACGGTCGAGAGCCGCGCCTTGGTCCTTTACCATACGCTTGCTCCTCTCTCTTACGGACGGTCGAACAAACCCCCTCAGCACAGGGCCGGGCGGACCGTGAAAGCGTCCGCCCGGCACCATACCTAAGTCAGATTCTACGCCAGCGCGCGGAGCGCAAGGGACTCCGGACGCTACTCGGTCTGGAAGCGGTCATCGCCGCCGCCGAGGGCAGCCATGACGTCCTCGACGTTCTGCTTGGTGTCCTCCTTGGCCTTGTCGAAGTCGTAGTTCATGGTGTTGTTGGGATCAAGGCCGTACTCGGTGGCAACCTTAGGCTGCTCGGCGTTGTCGATGACGAGGAACTGGTAGGAGCCGTTCTTGGCGGCCAGCTCGACGCACTCGGGGGACAGGGCGTACTCGATCCACAGCTTGGCGGCGTTCTCGTGCTTGGCACCCTTGAAGATGGCGGTGGCGCCGATCTCGCAGGAGGTGCCGGAGGTGGGAACCTGCAGGCCGATGTTCTCGTAGCCGTTGTCGACGATCTGGTAGATGCCGTCGTGCAGGAAGCCGAGGCCGATGGTGCACTCGCCGGTGCCGATGTTCTTGGACGGGCCGGAGCCGGACTTGGTGTAGACGGCGATGTTCTTGTCGAGGTCAACGAGGAACTTGATGCCGTCGTCGTGGCCGTACTTCTGGATCATCGTGTTGACGATGAGCTTGGCGGTGCCGGCGGTGTTGTAGTTGGAGGACCAAATCAGGCCCTTGTACTTCTCGTCGGTGAGGTCGGCGAAGTCCTTGGGGGCGTCGAGGCCCTTGCGCTCGAGCTCCTCCTTGTTGTACATGATGCCGAGCATGCCGGTGTAGATGCCGAACCAGTTGTTGTTGGAGTCCTTGTACTGCGGAGCCTTGATGTGGGAGGCGTTGACGGCCTCGTACGGCATGAGCAGGTCCTCGGCCGCGGCCACGTTGTAGGGGTCGGAGGTGCCGCCAAACCAGACGTCGCCGGAGGGGTTGCCCTTCTCCTCCTCGATCTTGGCCTGGACCTCACCGGTGGAGAGGCGCTGGTACTGGACGTCGATGCCGTAGAGCTCCTCGAAGTGGTTGCAGGCGGCGGCGAGGTAGTCCTCCTCACAGGAGCCGTAGACGATGAGCGAGCCCTCGTCCTTGGCGGCCTTGACGAGGTCCTCGGAGGCGCCGACCTTGTCGGTGCTGACGTCGGACTTGTCGTCCGTCTTGGCATCGGAGCCGTCGGAGCCGCCGCAGCCAACGAGGCCCAGGCCAGCGGCCGCGATGCCGGCAACGCCGATGAAGTTCCTGCGAGTGAGGTTAGTCATTGCTTTCCCCTTCTGTCGGTTTCCCTGCGTAAGAGAAACGTCCGCGCCACGTAAGGGTTACGTGGCGTTCTCCCTGCCTTGTGTTGTAGTCCTTTTGCCCAAAGTAAACAAATGGTTTCTGCCGAACGGTACCAGTCTGCCCGTGACCTGCGACTCGTTTGAGCGAAGGCCCATCCCAAACGGTCGTTGCGTTCGTAAGCGCCGCTTCAGGCGAGAAGGGCGAGCCGCTCGGGGCGGCCCGGCCGCGCCCATTGGGGTAACCTAGAGCCTTGCGAGCAAAGACGAGGAGGGCCCATGCCTGCCATCATCACGCACCACATCTTTGGCGAGGACGTCCTGAGGACGCTGCCGGCCGGAATGGTCGAGGGCGAGGAGGAGGTCCTGGCTTTCCTGCTGGGAAACCAGGGTCCCGACCCGCTCTTCGCGCGCTTCTCCACGCTGCCTTCTGTGGCGGCGCGCTGCCACCGACTGGCCCACGCCATGCACGAGGGGCGCGTGGTGGAGGCCGCCTTTGCCATGAGGGACGGCGTGAGCCACCTGCCCGTGGCAGACGAGCGCGTGGGTCGTGCCTTTGCCCTGGGCGCCCTGGGCCACTACGCCCTCGACCGCACGGCGCACCCCTTCGTCTTCGCGCAGCAGGAGGCCCTCGCGGCCGCGGAGCCCTCGCTGGCAGACGCCGCCTCCGAGCTCCACGCAGTCATCGAGGCAGACATAGACTCCTGGATCTTGTGGGAGAAGCGCCGCGCCACGGTGCTCGACCGCCCCGCCGCCAGCAACCTCATGCGCACCGAGCGCATTGACCGCGTGGCGGGGGCCCTCCTCAGCCAGGTTGCCCACGCCGCCTTTGGCGTCGAGCTGGCCGCCGAGGAGTATGCCGGCTGCACGGCCGACTACGAGCTTGAGTACCGCGTCATCGACCCGGCCGAGAAGCCCCTCACCCGCGCCGTGGGAGCGGCCGAGCGCCTGGTGCGCCCGCACTCCTTTGCCCAGTCCATGGCCCACCGCGTGGTGCGCACCTGCGACTGCCCCGCCGCCAACCTCGACCGCCGCGAGTGGCGCGACCCCCAGACGGGCGCCCTTCGCCACGAGAGCATGGCCGACCTCTTTGACGAGGCCCTGGGCTACTACCCCGCCCTGGCCGAGGCCCTCGTCCGCGGCGAGCGCAGCCGCGTGGAGGAGCTCGTCGCCAACGTCAACTACAACGGCCGCGTGACCGAATCCGACTCTCGCACCAAGCCCAGGACGTGCTCGTAGCGTTCCTTGAACCGTGCCTTGCCCCACTAGCAACACGATAGCCAACCCCAAGCCCCGCCAAAAGAGGACGAGCCCCTAGACCCACAGGAGGGTCGGGGGCTCGTCTTCTTCGTGATGGTCGCGGGGACGCAGGTGCTCGACGGGAGCGTCGGGGGCGTCCGAGGAGGCCTCCAGCCAGGGGCGGGAGGCGCCCGCGTCGCGGAAGGGCACCTCGAGGCCGTCCTCGAGCCAGACGAGGCCCGGCGCAGGCCCGGGGTCGGCGCCGTCGGGCGCGCCGCCCGGGACCCTGCCCGCAGCACCAGGGATGGCGCCGCGGGCGAGGACGGGAATGTCGCCCTGGTCAGGCACGGCTAGAGCCCCAGCTCTGCGGCGACCTCGGAGGCGCAGGCCATGGCATCGGCAATGGCGGAGACCACAAGGGAGCTGCCGTTACGGGCGTCGCCGGCAACGTAGACGCAAGCCTTGCCCGCGCCCTTCTGGCCTGCCGCGCGGTGGGAGCGGGGGCAGGCCATGACGGGAAGCGGACGCCCCTTTCGGGCAAGCTCCACGCCCAGCGCAGACAGCACGTCCGCCTTGGGGCCAGTGAAGCCGCAGGCGATGAGCACCAGCTGCGCGTCCATGACGCGCTCGGTCTCCATGCGGCGCTCGGGACGGCCGCAAGACCAGTCAAGGTCCACGACGCGGATGCCGCTCACGGTACCTTCCTCGCCACGCAAGACCTCGAGGGTGTCCACGGCCCACTCGCGCATCTCGGCCCCCATGAGGGCGATGGCCTCCTGCTGGCCGTAGTCGGTCTTCTTGACGTTGGGCCACTGCGGCCAGGCGTTGCCTGCCGCCGGGACCTCGGGCGCGCAGGGCATGAACTCCAGCTGGCGCACGCTTCTGGCGCCCTGGCGCACGGCCGAGCCCAGGCAGTCGTTGCCCGTGTCTCCGCCGCCGATGACCACGACGTCCTTGCCGGCCGCGTCGATGGCGGGCGTGCTACCGGGAAGCACCGCCTTGGTCGCCGACGTGAGGTAGTCCACGGCAAAGACCACGCCGCCGGCGGCCAGGCCCTCGACAAAGCCCTCGGCGACAAGCCCGCGCGGGGCGCCCGCGCCAGCGGCCACCACCACGGCGTCAAAGTCGGAAAGCAATCCGTCTGCCACCTCGGGCGCGGAGGCGTCCGTCCCCAAGCGGAACTCTATGCCCAGCTCGCGCATGAGCCCAACGCGGCGCTCCACCACGTCCTTGGGCAGCTTCATGTTGGGGATGCCATACATGAGCAGGCCACCTGCGCGGTCGGCCTTCTCCACGACGGTCACGCGGGCCCCGCGGCGGGCGAGCTCCCAGGCCGAGGCCAGGCCGGAGGGGCCGGAGCCAACCACGGCCACGCGCGGCGCATCCGGCGCGGCAGGCGAGAAGCGCGCGGGCCCGCCGTGGGCCCACTCCCAGTCGGAGATCGCACGCTCGTTGTCGTGGATGGTCTCGGCCTCGTCGTCGCGGCCCAGGTTGCAGGCGGCCTCGCAGAGGGCCGGGCAGACGCGGCTCGTGATCTCCGGCAGCGGGCTCGTGAGCGAGAGGCGCTTGGCGGCCTCCGCCCACTGGCCGCGGTACAGCAGGTCGTTCCACTCCGGGATGAGGTTGTGCAGCGGGCACCCGGAGGGGCGCGCCTTACCAAACGAGACGCCCGTCTGGCAGAAGGCCACGCCGCACATCATGCAGCGGCTGGCCTGCGCGCGCTGCTCGTCTGCGGGAAGCGTCACGTAGAGCTCGTCGTAGTCTCCCGTGCGCTCGGCGACGGGACGCAGGTCGTGGGCACGACGGCCCAGGTTGAGGAATGCGCCGGGCTTGCCCATGCTACCTCGCCTCCTTCATGGCGTCGAAGGCGTACTGCAGGGCATCGGCGTGGGACATGCCCTCGGCCTCCGCCTCCTGTACGTGCGCGAGGACGCGCTCGTAGTCCCTCGGGATGACCTTGACGAAGCTCTTCGCCACGGCCTTGAACCGGTAGAGCATCTTGATGCCGCGCGGGCTCTGGGTGCGCAGCGCGTGCTCCTCGATGAGCTCGTGGATGAGGTCGAGCTCGGCCTCGGTGGGCTGCTTGAGGTCGACCATGTCCAGGTTGCACTTCTGTGCCAGGGTACCGAAGGCGTCGTAGACGTAGGCCACGCCGCCGCTCATGCCCGCGGCAAAGTTCATGCCCACCTCGCCCAGGATGAGGGCGAGGCCGCCGGTCATGTACTCGCAGCCGTGGTTGCCGCAGCCCTCCACCACCACGGTGGCGCCGGAGTTGCGCACGGCAAAGCGCTGGCCGGCCAGGCCGTTCACAAATCCGCGGCCGCTCGTCGCGCCGTAGAACGCCACGTTGCCCACCACGATGTTCTCGTCGAACTTGAACGTGGCGGCCTCGGGCGGGCGCACGGAGAGCACGCCTCCGGAGAGGCCCTTGCCAAAGTAGTCGTTGGCGTCGCCGCAGATGTTGAGCGTCACGCCCGACGGCAAAAACGCGCCGAAGCTCTGGCCGCCCGCACCCTCGCAGTCCACCGTGACGGAGCCCTCGGGCAGGCCCTCGGGGTGGCTCTTGGTGACCATGGAGCCAAGCAGCGTGCCCACGCAGCGGTTGACGTTGTAGATGTCCGCGTGGAAGCGGATGGGCGTGAGGTGGGCGCGGGCGCTCTCGGTGTAGGGCACAAAGAGCGTGGCGTCCAACGTCTTGTCAATGCCCAGGTCAGGCGCCATGGACGGCAGGAAGTGGCGGCCGTCGGCGCCCGGGATGTGCCGTCCGAACTCGCAGGTTCCCTCGGCGAGAAGGTCGGAGAGGTCCATGCGGTTGGCCTTCCAGTTGCCCCCGACCTCCACCTGGCACAGGCACTCGGGGTGGCCTACCATCTCGTCCACCGTACGGAAGCCGAGGCTGGCCATGATCTCTCGCAGCTCCTGGGCCACGAAGGTCATGAAGTTGACCACGTGCTCGGGCTTGCCGGCAAAGCGGCCGCGCAGCCTGCAGTTCTGCGTGGCGATGCCCGCCGGGCAGGTGTCCTGCTGGCAGTCGCGCTGCATGAGGCAGCCGCAGGCGATGAGCGGCATGGTGGCAAAGCCGAACTCCTCGGCGCCCAGAAGGGCGGCGATGGCGACGTCTCGGCCGCTCATGAGCTTGCCGTCCGTCTCCACCACGACGCGGGAGCGCAGGCCGTTGCGCACGAGCGTCTGCTGGGTCTCGGCCAGGCCGATCTCAAAGGGGATGCCGGCGTGGTAGATGGAGTCGCGCGGGGCCGCGCCGGTACCGCCGTTGTGGCCCGAGATGGTGATCTTGTCGGCGCCGCCCTTGGCCACGCCGGTGGCGATGGTGCCCACGCCTGCCAGGGCGCAGAGCTTGACCGAGATGCGCGCGTCGGGGTTGGCGTTCTTGAGGTCAAAGATGAGCTCGGCCAGGTCCTCGATGGAGTAGATGTCGTGGTGGGGCGGCGGGCTGATGAGGCCGACGCCGGGCGTGGACTGGCGCACCTCGGCGATCCACGGGTAGACCTTCTTGCCGGGCAGGTGGCCGCCCTCGCCGGGCTTGGCGCCCTGGGCCATCT
>CAJMPT010000057.1 GCA_905215465.1 uncultured bacterium
CCTGCGTCCTCGTCGTCCTGGCCGTCGTGGGCCTTCTGGCCCGCGGCCTGGTCTTTGGCATCGAGTTCCGCGGCGGCACCGAGATGGACTTCCGCTCCACGGGAGACGTCGCCATCGAGCAGATGCGCGGCGCGCTCGAGTCTGTGGGCGAGGGCTCCGCCACCGTGCAGACCGCCGTCACCGAGGGCGAGCCGGGCTTCCTCGTCCGCTCCGACACCACCGACCCCGCCACCGCCAACGCCCACGCGGCAGACGCCGCCGGCTCCCTTGGCCTGGCCGCCGACTCCTACACCGTGACCACCATCGGCCCCGACTGGGGCGCCGACGTCACGCGCTCCTCGGCCGTGGCGTTCGCCGTGGCCATCCTGGCCATCATCCTGTACGTGACCGTGCGCTACGAGTTCAAGATGTCCCTCACGGCCGTCTGCGCGCTCCTGCACGACCTGGTCATCACCCTGGGCGTCTACGCCTGGTTCCAGATCGCCATCTCGCCCAACGTGGTGGCCGCGCTTCTCACCATCATGGGCTACTCGCTCTATGACACCGTGGTGGAGTTCAACCGCATGGACGAGAACGCGCGCCAGCTCAAGGACGGCGTCCACCGCACCTACTACCAGATCTGCAACTTCTCCATCAACGAGGTCTTCGTCCGCTCCATCAACACCACCATCGTGACCGTGGTGCCCGTCGTGGCGCTTCTGGCCATCGGCGGAACCACGCTGCGCGACTTTGCCTTCGCCATGCTCGTGGGAGAGCTCTTGGGCACCTACTCCAGCTTTGCCGTCGCCTCCCCGCTGCTCGCCATGTGGAAGACGCGCGAACCCAAGTGGGCCAAGCTCGAGGCCCGCTACGGCGAGTCCGCCGCCAAGGCCGCGTCCGGCGAGAAGAGCGGCGAGTAGGATGCCTGGCCTGGCACAGAGTCTCCGCTGGCGGCAGCTGACGCAGGACCGCGCGGCCGAGCACGTCCTCGTCCGCGAGCTGGGCGTGCCCGCCATCGTGGCCCGCGTCCTGGCGGCCCGCGGCGTGACCGACCCCGACGAGGCCCGCCTCTTCCTCAGCCCCTCCCTTAAGCGCGACTGGGCGGACCCGCTGCTCATCCCCGGCATGTCCGACGCCGCCGACCGCGTCATGCGCGCCCTTGCGGACCACGAGGCCATAGCCGTCTTCGGAGACTTCGACGTGGACGGCATGAGCTCGACCTGCCTCCTCACCCTGGCGCTGCGCCGCCTGGGCGCCGATGTCCACCCCTTCATCCCCAACCGCTTCGGCGAGGGGTACGGCCTGTCCCGCGAGGCCCTGGCCCGCGTGAGGCAGACCTGCGAGCCCGACCTCGTCATCACCGTGGACAACGGCATCGCTGCCCGCGAGGAGGTGGCGTGGCTCGTCTCCGAGGGCGTCGACGTCGTGGTGACCGACCACCACGAGCCGGCCGACCTCGTGCCCGAGGGCGTTCCCGTGACCGACCCCAAGCTCTCCGCCGACTGTCCCTCCCGCGAGCTCGCCGGCGCCGGCGTGGCCCTGAAGCTCGTCTGCGAGCTGGGGCGCCGCCTGGGTCAGCCCGACCTCTGGCTCGACTACACCGACGTGGCCACGCTGGGCACGCTCTCCGACATGATGCTGCTCCAGGGCGAGAACCGCGCCCTGGTGGCAGAGGGCCTCGCGCGCATGCGCCGGGTCACCCGGCCCGGCCTGGTGGCCCTCGCGGCGACGGCGGGCCAGGACATCTCCCAGGTCACGGCCGACGGCCTGCCCTTCTCCATCATCCCGCGCCTGAACGCCGCGGGCCGCATGGGCTCCACCGACGTGGCCTTCGACCTGCTCCTCACCGACGACCCCGCCGAGGCCGCGGTGCTCGCGGGCAAGCTCGAGGAGATCAACACCGAGCGCCGCAGCATAGAGTCCGCGCTCACCGAGGCCGCCATGGCCAAGGTCGAGAAGACCTACCACGGCGGTCGCTGCGTCGTCGTGGGCGGGGAGGGCTGGCACGAGGGCGTCAAGGGCATCGTGGCGAGCCGCATCGTCAACCGCTATCACGTCCCCGCCATCCTCTTCACCATCCAGGACGGCATCGCCCGCGGCTCCGGCCGCTCGGTCGGCGAAGTCGACCTCTTCCATGCCGTCGAGCAGTGCTCCGACGTGCTCGTGCGCTTTGGCGGCCATGCGGGCGCCGTGGGCGTAACCTGCGAGGCCTCTCGCCTGGACGAGTTCCGCGAGCGCCTCGAGGCCGCCCTTGCCAACCTTCCCGCCGAGCAGTTCCGAGACACCGGCGAGGTCACGGCCACCGTCGGCCTCTCGGAGCTCACTGTGGAGTCAATCGGTGCCCTGGAGATGCTCCAGCCCTTTGGCCAGGGCAACAAGAAGCCGCTGCTCGCGAGCGTGGGCGTCACCATGCGCAACCGCTCGCGCGTGGGGGCGGACGGCGCCCACCTGCGCTTTCTTGCCACGGACGGCATGGCCTGCGTCCCGGCCATCATGTTCCGCGCCCCGGACGTGGAGCGCGCGGCCGCCTGCGACGGCGCGGTCGACCTCGTCTTCGAGGCCGTGAACGAGACCTGGCAGGGCCGCACCAAGCCCAAGCTCATGGTGCGCGACATCTGCTACCGCGACCAGGGCATCCCCGGCTCGCCCGAGCTTCTCGCCGAGCTGGGCCGCTGCGAGGACGGCTGCCTCACGCAGGGCGCACCCGGCGCGGAGCCCACCGACGCGGGGGAGAACGGGCCCTCCGCGGCCGAGTCCCGCGCCGCCCTTTCGGCCCTGGCGCCGGAGGAGCTCACCTCCGAGCTCGTGCGCCGCCTCATTGGGGAGAGGCCCCTGCTGCCCGCCCAGGCCCGTGCCCTCGAGCTGCTTGGCTGTGGCCGCTCCTGCATGGCCGTCATGGCCACCGGCCGCGGCAAGTCCCTCGTCTTCCACGTCCACGCGGCGCGCGAGGCCATCCTGCGCGGCCGCGCGAGCGTCTTCGTCTACCCGCTGCGCGCCCTCGTTGCCGACCAGGCCCATCACCTTGCCACGCAGCTCGCGGACCTGGGCGTGAGCGCCGCCGTCCTCACCGGCGAGACGGACCAGGCCGCCCGCGAGCGCACCTACGCGAGCCTTGCCGCAGGCGGGGTGGACGTGCTCCTCACCACGCCCGAGTACCTCTCCCTGCACGTGGGCGAGCTTGCCGCCTGCGGACGCGTGGGCTTTCTGGCCATAGACGAGGCCCACCACGCCGGCATGTCCAAGTCCGGCCACCGCGAGGCCTACGCCGACCTGCCCGCCGTCCGCACCGCGCTGGGCGGGCCCACCTGCCTTGCCGTCACGGCCACCGCGCGGCCCGACGTGGCGCGGGAGGCCTGCCGCCTTCTGGGCATCGACGAGGCCGACGTCGTTGTGGACGCCACGCGGCGCCCCAACCTCTCCGTCCGCGACGGCCGTGACCTGCGCGACCGCGAGGGCGCCCTGGTCTCGGTGGTGGCGCCCGGTCAGAAGACCATCGTCTACGTGAGCTCGCGCGACCAGTCCGTGCAGCTCGTCCGCACGCTGCGCCACCGCCTGCCGGAGCTCGCCGACCGCATCGCCTTCTACAACGCGGGCCTTCCGCGCGAGGTCAGGGCGCGCGTCGAGCGGGCCTTCCGCGACGGCGGCCTCTCATGCATCGTCTCCACGAGCGCCTTCGGCGAGGGCGTGAACCTCCCTGACGTGCGCGACGTCGTGCTCTACGGCCTGCCCTACGGCGCCGTGGAGCTTAACCAGATGAGCGGCCGCGCTGGGCGAGACGGGCTTCCCGCCCGGGTGCACATGCTCTTCTCGGCGCGTGACATGCGCGTGAACGAGCGCGTCATCTCGCAGGCCGCGCCCGCCCGGGACGACCTCGTGGCCCTCTACCGGGCCATCCGCACGCTGGCCGACGCCTCCGGCAGGCTCACCTCCTCAGACGAGGAGCTCCTCGCCATGACGGCTCGGGTGGCGCCCGCCCTGCACGTGAGCGAGCAGGAGGTGCAAAGCGGCCTCTCAGTCTTTGCCGAGCTCGGCTTCCTCACGGTCTGTGGCTGGGGAGAGGAGCGTTGCATTGTTGTTGAAACCTCGCCCGCGCGTATGGAGCTCGCCCGCTCGGCGCGCTACCTTGAGGGCGAGAACCTCCGCGAGGAGTTCAGGGAGTTTGCAGATTGGGTATTCTCTTGCCCATGCGAGGAGCTTCTCGCCCACATAGACAGGCCCATCACCCCCGGCTTCGGGAGCACGGTGACTGAATAGATTGACCAGGTGGCACCATGGACGCAAACGTCGATAGCACCAGAACCGCAGGCCAGCAGGCGGCCGCGCAGGACGCCCAGGCCGCGCCCGAGCTCGCGGCTCCGCAGGCAAAGCCGGCAAAGAAGGCCGTGCCCGATGCCGCCAACTTCCGCCTGCTGGAGGAGGCCTGCGCCTCCTATCTTGACGAGGAGGGCATGGGGAAGGTCGAGCGGGCCTACCGCTTTGCGGCCGACTTCCACCGCGACCAGCGCCGCCGCTCCGGCGAGCCGTACATCAACCACCCCGTCGAGGTGGCCCTCATCCTCTCCAAGGACCTCCACATGGACGAGGACACCATCTGCGCGGCCCTTCTCCACGACACCGTGGAGGACACGCCCGCCACGCTCGAGCAGCTTACCGACCTCTTTGGGCAGACGGTGGCCGAGCTCGTGGACGGCGTGACCAAGCTGACCTCCATCAAGGTCACCTCCATGGACGAGAAGCAGGCCTTGAACCTGCGCAAGATGTTTCTGGCCATGAGCCGCGACATCCGCGTGGTCATCATCAAGCTGGCCGACCGCCTGCACAACATGCGCACCCTTGCGGCCCTGCCTCCCGACCGGCGCCTCTTCAAGGCGCGCGAGACCATGGACGTCTACGCGCCCCTAGCCGACCGCCTGGGCATCTCCTCGGTCAAGTGGGAGCTCGAGGACCTGGCCTTCTTCTGGCTCGAGCCCGACGAATACCAGCGCGTGGCCCGCATGGTGCAGGACTCCCGCGCCCAGCGCGAGGACGACGCCCAGAGCGCCATGAAGACCCTCGACGACGAGCTGCGCGCCGTTGGCCTCAAGGACTACCAGATCACCGGGCGCCCCAAGCACCTGTGGTCCATCTACCTCAAGATGACCCGCAAGGGCCGCGAGTTCTCCGAGATCTACGACCTCATCGCCCTGCGCGTCATCACGCAGTCGGTGGGGGACTGCTACAGCGCCCTGGGCGCCGTCCACAGCCTGTGGCACCCCATGCCCGGCCGCTTCAAGGACTACATCGCCACGCCCAAGGCCAACCTCTACCAGTCCTTGCACACCACCGTGGTGGGCCCGGACGGACGTCCCATCGAGATTCAGATCCGCACCGTGGAGATGCACGAGGCGTCCGAGTACGGCATCGCCGCCCACTGGCTCTACAAGAAGGCCGGCAACTCCCGCGGCAGGATGAGCGCCGAGGACCGAGCCATCGACTCCACCATCAACTGGATTCGCAAGAGCCTGGACTGGGCCGCCGAGGACGAGATGGACGACCCGCACGAGTTCTTGGACTCGCTGCGCGTGGACCTCTTTGAGCGCGAGATCTTCGTCTTCACCCCGAAGGGCGAGGTCATGAGCCTGAGGCGCGAGTCCACGCCGCTCGACTTTGCCTACGCCGTCCACACCGAGGTGGGCAACCACTGCGTGGGAGCCAAGGTCAACGGCTCTGTGGTGCCGCTCACCTACAAGCTCAACATGGGCGACCGCATTGAGATCCTCACCAACAAGAACGCCCGCCCGAGCCGCGACTGGCTGAACATCGTGGTCACGCCGGGCGCCCGCTCCAAGATCCGCAAGTACTTCTCGGTTGAGACCAAGACAGACGACGCCGAGCAGGGGCGCGTGGAGCTTGCCCACGAGCTGCGCCGCCGCGGCTACGGTATCTCCACCAAGCGTACGGTCAAGGCCATCCAGCGCGTGTGCGACAACATGGAGCTGCGCAGCCCCGACGACCTCTTTGCCTCCATCCACAACGGCAAGGTCACGGTCATCATGGCGGCCAACCGCATCGAGGAGATTCTCGAGGAGGGTTCGCCCGAGCAGCTCGCTGCGCAGGCCAAGGAGGCCGAGGCCAAGGCGGCCCACGCTGCCGCCATGGCGCAGGGCAAGCCCATCATGCAGGCCTACGCCATCACGCAGGTGGCCCAGGGCGGCAAGAAGTACCGCCGGAGCAACTGCGGAGTTGTGGTCAAGGGCGACGCGGACCTTCTCGTCCACCTTGCCCACTGCTGTAACCCCGTTGCCGGGGACGACATCGTGGGCTTCATCACCCGCGGCCGCGGCGTCTCGGTGCACCGCGCGACCTGCCCAAACGTGGCCGACCTCCAGCGCCACCCGGAGCGCATGATCGACGTCGAGTGGGACGCGTCGGGCGCCACCGAGTTCCGCGTGGAGATTGTGGTGGAGGCCACCGACCGCATGGGTCTGCTCAAGGACGTGACCATCGCCATCGGCGACGCCGGCGGAAACATCCTGTCGGCCGCCACGCAGACCTCCAGCCAGGGCATCGCGCGTCTGCGCTTCCTGGTGTCCATCTCCGACGCCAGCCTGCTCGACGCGCTTCTCGCCACCGTGAGCCGCGTGCCCTCCGTCTACGACGCCCGCCGCCTCATGCCCGGCGAGGGCGCCAGCCAGCAGCGCCTCCGCTAGCCACCAGACATCGGGGACGCTTTTATTTTCCAGGTAAAGGGGACATGCATGCCAGAGGCCAAGTCCGACGAGATCCGCAACTTCGTGGTGGGGCCCATCCAGACCAACTGCTACGCCTACGTGAGCGACGGGGCCTGTATGGTCGTGGACCCGGGCGCGTCCGGCGCCGCTGTGGCCGAGCACCTGGCCGACGTTCGCGTTGAGTGCGTGGTGGCCACCCACGGCCACGGTGACCACGTGGGCGGCGTGGCGGCGCTCGTGGCCGCGTGCGAGGCGCCGTTCTGCATCAACGCCGCGGACGCCGAGCGGGCCTCGCACGCCGGCCAGCCTTCCGAGCTGGGCATTGCCTATGACGACGACGCGCCTGCGCCCGACCGCATGCTCTTTGAGGGAGACGTCATCTCCGTGGGTACGGCCACCTTCACCGTCATGGAGACGCCCGGTCACACGCCGGGTGGCATCGTGCTCGTGGGTGGCGGCTCCGCCGAGGGCGTGGCCTTCGTGGGCGACACGCTCTTCCCGGGCAGCCACGGCCGCACAGACCTCGACGGCGGCGACGAGAAGGCCATCATGGCCTCGCTGCGTCGCATGGCGCAAGAGATTGCCCCCGCGACTACGCTCCTGTGCGGGCACGGCCCCTCCACTACCATGGCCGCTGAGCTGGCGAGAAACCCGTTCCTGAGGTAGGGCGGCCAGCTAGGCGAGCCGCGGGGCGTTGCGGTCCCGCGCAGAATTGGCCTCCACTGGATGGCATTCCTGCGCGTCGGGATGAGCTTCTCGCCTTTGTCTTAACTTTGGGTTCCAGCGGAGCGCTTCTTTGAGCGAAAGACCTCGGTGCGCAGATTTGCCTCCCAGTGGACCCCAAATCTGCGCGCCCCTTGACAATCAAAAAAGGCAGCGAGAAGAGCATGCCTTTTCGCCGCCTTGCGCGTTCAATGGTGCCCGAGGTGGGACTCGAACCCACACGAGTTGCCTCAGCGGTTTTTGAGACCGCCGCGTCTGCCATTCCGCCACTCGGGCCAACGATTGACCAGTGTAGCAGATTGCGCCCCACGGCACGGAAGCGCGCGGGGAGGGGTATACACCACGTAGGCAAAAGCGTCTTAGGAAGGAAACCACCATGGCACTGGACAAAAACGTAGCCGAGCTCATGAACAAGCAGATCAACGAGGAGCTCTACTCGGCCTACCTCTACCTCACCTTTGCGGACTACTACGAGGACCGCGGCCTCAAGGGCTTTGCCAACTGGTACATGGTCCAGGTCCAGGAGGAGGTCAGCCACGCAAAAATTCTGCGACGCTACCTGCTCGACAACGACGCGCAGGTCAAGATGCTCGCCATCGCAGAGCCCGACAAAGTCTTCACCGACGACCTCGCTCCGCTGCTTGCCGGCCAGGAGCACGAGAGGTACATCACAGAGTGCATCAACCGCTGCTACGCCACCGCGGCCGACGTGCGCGACTTCAGGACCATGCAGCTGCTCGACTGGTTTGTGAAGGAGCAGGGCGAGGAGGAGGCAAACGCCTCCGACATGGTCAAGAACATGCAGCTCTTTGGCTCCGACCCCAAGGGTCTCTACGACCTGGACCGCGAGTACCAGGCGCGCGTCTTCGTGGCGCCGACGATGCCCATGTAGCAGGCGTACGGCCGGAGTCGCGCCCGGCTGTGTGCAAGGCGTGAAGACAGCCGCGCCCGGCGCAGGTTGTGACTTGCGCGCGGTCGCGGCTCCGTCTATTCTAAGCAACTGCGTGTTAGCAAAGCGGGAACAAATGGTCCCCACCTTTCGGCGCCTCATTGCAGCTGTCTGGTCAGACGACGAACATGCCCGCTAGCTGGCGGGCGGAAGTCTCCCGGATGCTGTCGTGCGTCGGGAGTTTTTCATATGCGGCCAAGCGCCGTGGTGAGAGGAAGGTGTAGGAGATAGCCAGAAACGATGGTCCCCGCATCAACGATGCAACTGACGAATAATTCCGGCCAGGCGGGTTCCGCACCGGCCATCCGCATCCG
>CAJMPT010000058.1 GCA_905215465.1 uncultured bacterium
ATCGACATCGATTACATCGACGAGTCCGAGGTTCTCTCCCCCGCCGACGACGTCTACCACATCGACAAGACCCAGTTCGACGTGCCCTTTGTCTGCGGTGCCCGCGACCTGGGTGAGGCGCTGCGCCGCGTTGCCGAGGGCGCCACGATGATCCGCACCAAGGGCGAGCCGGGAACCGGAGACGTGGTGCAGGCCGTGCGTCACATGCGCAAGATCTGCCGCCAGATCCGCGAGGTCCAGAGCCTGCGCGAGGACGAGCTCTTTGAGGCCGCCAAGGAGCTGGCCGTACCCGTCGAGCTCGTGCGCTACGTCCACCAGAACGGCAAGCTTCCCGTGGTCAACTTTGCCGCCGGTGGCGTGGCAACCCCGGCCGACGCCGCGCTCATGATGCAGCTCGGCGCCGAGGGCGTCTTTGTGGGCTCCGGCATCTTCAAGAGCGGCAACCCCGCCCAGCGTGCGGCCGCCATCGTCAAGGCGGTGGCCAACTACGAGGACGCCGCACTTATCGCCAAGCTATCCGAGAACCTGGGCGAGGCCATGGTCGGAATCAATGCCGACGAGATTCAGCTCATCATGGAGGGGCGTGGTCGCTAGTGGCCGGCACAACCGCGGTCCTGGCCGTCCAGGGCGCCTTCATCGAGCACGAGCGCATGCTCTCTCGGCTAGGGCAGAGATGCGTGGAGTTCCGGCAGGCCTCCGACCTGGACCAGGCCTTTGACCGGCTCGTTCTTCCCGGCGGAGAGTCTACGGCGCAGGGCAAGCTGCTCGAGGAGCTTGGGATGCTCGAGCGGCTGCGCCAACGCATCGAGGAGGGCATGCCGGTGCTTGCCACCTGCGCGGGACTTATCCTCCTCGCCAAGCGCCTGGACGCCCACGACGACAAGGGCACGCCACGCCTGTCCACGCTTGACGTCCTCGTGCAGCGCAACGCCTACGGTCGCCAGCTGGGGAGCTTCCATACGGAAGGCGAGGTCGCAGGAATCGGGCGGGTGCCCATGACCTTCATCCGCGCACCCTACGTCATGGAGACCGGCTCCGGCGTCGAGGAGCTTGCCCAGGTTGATGGCCGCATCGTGGCGGTGAGACAGGGCGCGCAGCTAGCTCTCGCCTTCCATCCGGAGCTTGACGAGAGCACCCTCATCCACGAGGCGTTTCTCGCCCTCTAAACCAAAGGGGTGACAAAGGGACTGTCCCTTTGTCACCCCTTTGAACGGACTTGGCTAGACGCTAGTCGCGGTTGTAGCCGCCGCGGTTGCCGTAGCCACCACGGGAGCCGTAGCCGCCGCGGCCGCCACGGCTGTCACGGCCGCCGAAGCCACCGCGGCCACCACGGTCGCCATAGCCGCCACGGTTGCCGTAGCCGCCACGGTCGCCAAAGCTGCGGCCGCCACGGTCGCCGCCGCGACGGTCATCGCGGCCGCCGAAGCCACCGCGGCCACCACGGTCGCCGCCACGGCTGTCACGGTCGCCAAAGCTGCGGCCGCCACGGTCGCCGCCGCGACGGTCATCGCGGCCGCCGAAGCCACCGCGGCCACCACGGTCGCCGCCACGGCCACCAAAGCCGCCACGACCGCCACGGTCGCCGCCACGGAAGCCGTTGCGGTCGCCACCGCGACGGTCATCGCGGCCGCCGAAGCCACCGCGGCCGTCGCGACGGTCGTTGTCCAGGCCCATCTCGGTCAGCGGGTTGATGATCTCGTCGAGCATGGCGCAGATCTCGTCGATCTTCTCGTCAGAGAGGCTGGGGACGTAGTGGTCCTTCTCCGGCTTGGCGTTGGCGGCAACCTCGACGGCGCCCTCGGCGGCGAAGACGACGACCTTGCGCTTGTCGTCCTCCTCGGACTCGATGCGGCCCACCAGGTCCTCGGCCTCGGCCTTGGCCATGAGCTCGTCAAGGGCGCGCAGGCTCATGCCCAGCAGGTCGGCCATCTCCTTCTGCTCCATCTTGGGCTTGAGCTCCAGGAGCTTGAGGGCACGAACCATGTCGCTCATGCGCTCGGCCTTGGTGTCGGCCTCCTTGGAGATGGCGTCGCGACGGTTGCGCAGAAGGCGGGCGGCACGCTGTGCCTTGTCAAAGAGGATGGCGTCGCGGTCCTGCTCCTCGGCGACGACCTCCTCGGCCTGCTCGGTCTCCTCGTCGGCAGCCTCCTCGGCCTCGGCGATCTCCTCGGTCTCCTCGACCGTCTCCTCAGCGGCCTCCAGGGCCTCGTCCATCACGTTCTCGTTCTCGGTGTACTCAGACATGCGTCTCCTTCTGCGCCCCACGGGCGTTCACAGCGCGGCGCACCATGCGCCGCTTCACAAGCTCACAAGTTTACGTTGCAGAAACAAGTCCGCAGGTAGACAAAGTGCGTGCACACAGTAACGCCGCAATCCAAACGCCCGCCACGGAGCGGGGGGCGCAATCAGACATGTAGGAAAAATGTAGCCACCCCGCCGTTACAGGTGCGTGACGCACCGGCAGACGGCAGGGCGGTCTGGGTGGACCGATGGCTGCGGGACCCCGGGCGACCAGCTACTGGCGATAGTGCGCGAAGAAGTCCGCGAGGTCCTCCATGGACTCCCTGAGCACCTCCATGCGCGGCAGGTAGACAATGCGGAAGTGGTCGGGCTCGCCCCAGTTGAAGCCGCCGCCGCGGGTGATGAGGATCTTCTTCTGGTGCAGCAGGTCAAGGGCAAACTGCTCGTCGTCCGTGATGTTGAACTTCTTGACGTCCATCTTGGGGAAGATGTAGAAGGCCGCCTTGGGCTTGACGGCCGTAATGCCGTCGATGGCGTTGAGCGCCTCGTAGACGTAGTTGCGCTGCTCGTAGACGCGGCCGCCGGGACGGATGTACTCGTTGACGCTCTGGTAGCCGCCCAGGGCCGTCTGGACGATGGACTGCGCGGGCACGTTGGAGCACAGGCGCATGTTGGACAGCATGTTGACGCCGTAGATGAAGTCCCTCATGCAGCGCTGGTTGCCCGAGAGCACCATCCAGCCCACGCGGTAGCCGCAGATCATATGGGACTTGGAGAGGCCGGAGAACGTCACGCACGGCAGGTCGGGCGCGAGGGAGGCGATAGAGATGTGCTGGTAGCCGTCCATGATCAGGCGGTCGTAGATCTCGTCGGCAAAGATCATGAGCTGGTGCTTGCGGGCGATCTCGACGATGCCCTCCAAGATCTCCTTGGAGTAGACGGCGCCCGTGGGGTTGTTGGGGTTGATGACCACGATGGCCTTGGTGCGGTTGGTGATCTTTGCCTCCATGTCGGCCAGGTCGGGGTTCCACTCGTTCTGCTCGTCGCAGACGTAGTGGACGGCGTGGCCGCCGGCAAGGGTCACGCAGGCGGTCCAGAGCGGGTAATCCGGGCTGGGGATGAGCACCTCGTCGCCATCGTCGATGAGCGCGTGCATGGAGAGCTGGATGAGCTCCGAGACGCCGTTGCCGGTGTAGATGTGCTTCATGTCCACGTTGGGGATATTGCGCAGCTGGGCGTACTGCATGATGGCCTTGCGCGCGGCAAAGAGGCCGCGGGAGTCTGAGTAGCCCTCGCAGTCCGTGAGCTGCTGGCGCATGTCGTAGACCACCTCGTCTGGGGCCCTGAAGCCAAACGGCGCGGGGTTGCCAATGTTGAGCTTCAGGATGCGCGCGCCGTCCTCCTCCATGCGGGCGGCCTCGTCCACCACGGGGCCGCGGACGTCGTACAGGACGTTGTCGAGCTTGTTGGACTTCTTGAACTCTCGCATGGTGACGCTCCCTTGTTCCGCTGTGCTCTGGCGAGAAGTGCGCGGGGCCTGGGACTCGGCGACGCCGGCCCCCGAAAGCCATTCCGGCGAGACACCGAGAATGCCGGCGAGCAGGTCCATGACGTCCCTACGGGGCGTCACCTTGCCCGCCACGTACTGGCTGACCTGGCTCTTTCCGAGCTTTTCTCCCCGCTTGGCCGCAAGGCGCACGAGGTCGACCTGCTTGAGGCCAGCCATCTCCATGGCCGTCTTGAGCCGCTGCTGGAAGGTGCCGTGCGTCATGTGCCCCCTCGCTCCTTCTCCGATTCTTCCTTGAGGTTCAATTTAGTGGCCGCAAGTTCAATTTGAGCGTTGAACTTGCGGCCACTATAGCACGACAAAATTGAACTTTTGGGCTCAGACAGGAACTCGTCAAGAACGCACCGCGTCCTGCGGGCGCATTCCCTAGCCGAGAAGGGCCTCCAGGGAGCGGATGTAGATGGCCAGGGCGCGCTTGAGCTGGATCTCCCAGACGCCCTCGTTGGGGCCGTGCTCGGGACCGACCCAGCTCGGCAGGGGCTCGGAGCGGTCGAGTGGGCCAAAGCCGACCGCCCGCGGGAAGTGGTGGGCGTACGTGCCGCCGCCGATGGCAAAGGGCACAGCCTCCCTGCCCGCGAACTCCTCATAGGCGTGGCGCAGCGCCATGACCTCCTCGGAGGCCGGGTCGATGGAGAACGTCTGGCGCGTGTGGGTGACAAGCACCTCGCAGCCGTGTTCGGCGCCGGCCCTCTCCAGCCCGCGGGAGACCTCCTCTGGCGTGGTCGCGTCGGGAAGCCTGACGTCAAGCGTCAGCGAGAAACGCCCGTCCCTTGTCCAGAGCATTCCCCCGACGCAGGTCAGAGGCCCAAAGAGCTCGTCTGCCGCCTCGATGCCAAGGCCCGAGCCATCCCAGGGGCAGACCGCCTGTACGCAGAACAAAAGGAACTCCCGCTCGCCCGCCGACAGGCAGCCAAGTCCCAGGAGGTAGTCCGCGAGAAGCCCGATGGCGTTTCTGGTGCCCGTCGGCTCGGCCGCGTGCCCCGCGATGCCATGGGCCACCACGCGCGACGCCCCCTCGCCGGCCGGGAGCACCTCGATGTCGGCGGACGCGGGCAGCTCGCCAGCGGCAACGCGCAGCACGGCCTCGGCACGGGCGGGTACGGCGTTTCTCGCCACGCCGCCAGAGAGGGACTCGATTGCGCCGTCGGGGTCCACGGCATGGCTGACCTCGGCGTTCACGCAGCCCTTCTCGCCGCAGCAGACAGCAAACTCAGCATCGGGCGTAAAGAGGAAGGCCGGTGGCTCGTGACTGGCCAGGTAGCGGCGGACGTCCATCATGCCGGCCTCCTCGGAGGCGCCCAGCAGACAGCGGAGGCTGCGCCCGAAGACGTGGCCGGACGCCGTGCGGCGGGCCAAGAAGCCCGCGGCGTACAGGCTCGCGACGGCCGCGCCCTTGTCGTCAAGGACGCCGCGGCCCAGAAGCACGCCCTCGCGCCGGGTGACGGCATAGGGCTCGACGTCCCAGCCCTGCCCCGCGCAGACCACGTCCACGTGGGCGATGGTGGCCACCTGCTCCGGGGAGGCGCCCGGGAGGTCGCCATAGGCAAGGGCGCCCTCGCAGTCGCTCACCTCAAGGCCCTGGGCCTCGGCAATCTCCATGGCAACGTCGAGCGCCTGGCGGCAGGCCGGCCCCCAGGGGGCACCGGGCACCGCCTGGGACTCGTCCACCACGCTCGGCACCGCCACAAGGCGCTCAAGGTCACGCAGGTAGTCCGGCCAGACCTCCTCGACGTAGGCCTCGATCTGCTCCCTCGGCGACAGCGTTCCCATGGGCTACTCCCCGCCTTCCGCGCGCTCCGCATAGGCGAAGTCGCGCCTCAAGAACGAAACGGTCTCCTCGTAGCTGCGCGGAAGGCGCGTCTGCGAGCGCTCCGCGTCGTGCATGACCGAGAAGAGGTAGTTGAACATGCTGCTCTTGTCCGCAAGCCTCTGGCTGGCCAGCGTGATGACGATGAGTCCGATGGACTCGCTGCCGTCGCGCAGGGGCGCGTCCGGTCGGATGGCAAGCAGGCGGAAGGTCGCCGAGATCACGGGCGTGATTGAGTGCGGGAAGGCGACGCCGTTGAGTTGCAGGCGCTCGCCCTGGTTCTCGCGGTCAAGGATCAGGGCCGTCTCGTCGGAGGAGATTGCGCCGCGGCCCTGGAGCGCCTCGAGCGCGCGGCCGAGCTCCGTCAGGTAGTCATCGCTCTGAACGTGCAGCTCGAGGTAGCTGTCCTCGGGCAGGAGGCTCTGGATGTCACGCTCGTAGAGCACCCGCAGCGCCAGCTGGCGTATGCGGTCCACCTCGGCTGCCGTGAGCACCCCCGAGAAGGAGAGGTCCCAGCTGCGGCCGGCGTTGAGCCTCGAGGCCGCAAGGGAGTCCCCGACCACGAGGTCATAGGCAGCCTGCTCAAGAAGCCTTCCCGCCTGGGCCTCGTCATCGGCGAGCTTGATCTCAACGCCGTCGACGCCACGCTCTATCAGGGTCTTGTTGATTGTTGCCACCGAGGGGCGGCTGCAGATCAGAAGGATGCGCACGGGCCGCTGCGAGTAGTGCTCCAGGGAGGCCAGGACGTAGAGCGAGAGGAAGTCCGGCTCCACAAAGAGATGCTCGTCAAGCTTCCTGAAGCTCTCCGAGAGGTCGCTGCCAAAGTCGAACTCAAACGGGTGCTCCATGCGCATGGAGCGCATCTGCTCCTGGATCTCCGCGGACATGAGCGTGGGAAACAGAGCGCAGCGCAGCACGTGGTCAAAGATGAGGCTGCCGATGTCCTCCCTGGTGGGCCTGATGCCGTGGGAGGCCAGCACCTCGCCGATCTTTTCGAGGATGCTGGCGCGGTGCGTGATCAGACGGTAGAGCAGGCGCTGCTTTCGCTCCTGGAACAGCGAGGCGGCGCGCACGCGGGCGTCCGCCATCCCCGTGGAGTCCGGCACGATCCACTCGCTGCAGTACGCCGCGGCCAGGACCTGGATCTTGAGCTGCCCCGGCGAGAGGTAGGGCTCCATGAGCACGCGGTACTCGTCACCCTTCTCGCCGATCATGCGTATCAGGGAGTCCACGCCGCACGAGCTCTCCAGCTCTGCCAGCACGCCCGGGTTGTCCAGGGCCAGCGCGGCCAGAAGGTCGGCCGGCTCCATGCCCTCGAAGCGGGCGTCGATCCCATAGCCGACGCGGGCCTCGAGGCTCACGATGCCCTGCAGGCGCTCGTTTGCCTCGGCCATGGCGGCACGGACGGCCCTCGCGGAGAGGTAGGTCTCCTCGGCGACCTGGGCGATCGCCATGCCGGGGCACCTCAGCACGCACAGCAGAACCCGAACCTCGTCCGAGAGGTCCTGCGAGAGAATGGAGGCGAGCGTCTCCCCCGACGTCACCACCAGGTGGTAGTTGGGGTCGCTCGCGATGCTTCCCGCCCCCATGGACTCGAGCCACGCGCTGACGCTGGCCACCTCGCGGATGACCGTGCGGCGAGAGACCCCGAGCGCCTGGGCGAGCTCGGAGCCGGAGCGCGGACCCTGGTCAAGGGTCTTGAGGAGCTGTCTCTGCCTTTTGCTTAGCATGCCGTCTCAAGGCGGATGCCGCGAAGCATCCGCTCCATCCCCCTCCCCGCCTTCGACCTGGGGCAGGCCAGGTTCATGCGCAGGTAGCCCGCGCCGCCGTACGTCTCACCCGACATGATGCCCACGTGGCCAACCTCCACGAGCCTACGCTGCAGCTCGGAGGCGTCCAGGCCAAGGCCCGAGGCGTCCATCCAGGCCAGGTAGGTGCCCTCGGGCACCTCAAAGCGTATCTCGGGGAGATTGTCATCGAGAAACACCTTGAGGGCCTCCATGTTGCCGCGGACGTAGGCAACCATCTCGCTGACGTAGTCGGAGCAGGAGCGGTACGCCTCCATCTGGGCAGTCATGCCCAGGATGCTCACGCTGGAGAGGGCGTTCTTCTGCTTGAGCTCATAGAGGAAGCGCTCGCGCAGGTCGGCGTCGGGCACAAGGGCGTAGGAGCCGATGAGGCCGGGGGTGTTGAACGTCTTTGACGCCGAGCAGAGAAGGGCGACCCCCTCCGTCGTGACGTCAGTGACGGGCGTGTAGGGCACCTCTCCCAGGATGACGTCGCGGTGGATGTCGTCGGAGACCAGGAAGACCCCGTGGCTCTGGCAGAGCCCCACGATGCGGCAGAGCTCTTCTCTGCTGAAGACCTTGCCGGTGGGGTTGTGCGGGTTGGTGAGGAGCATGACCTTGGCGTCGTTGCGGGCAAGCGCCGCCTCGAGGGCCTCCCAGTCAAGGCCGTAGCCGTCCATCGCGCTTGCCTGGCTCACGGGAACGAGGGTGCGTCCGTTGCCCTCGATGAGCCCATAGAACGCGTCGTACATGGGGCTCAGGGTGACCACGGCGTCTCCCGGCTCGCTCACCAAGCGGATGACGGTCGCGGCCGAGAAGATGACGCTGGGGCTGTAGACGACCCAGTCCATGTCCACATGGGACACCCCATCGCGCCCGAACCACTGGGCAACGCTCTGCTTGTAGTCGGCGTGGTTCCAGCGCGTGTATCCAAAGATGGGGTGTTCCATACGGGCACGAAGCGCGTCCATGACCTCGTCGGGAACGGCGTAGTCGGTGTCGGAGATGGAGAAGGGCAGCACGTCCGAGCTGCCAAAGCGGTCGGCGGCATAGTCCCACTGCGTGCTGTAGGTGCCCATCCTGTCGATCACGCGGTCAAAGTCGTAGCGCATGCCTTCCGTCTCCTTTCATGGACGCCTCGTGGGACCGTCACGGCGACGGTCCCACGAGGTCATTCAGTCTAACGCGTCAACTAGGCGTTCTTTGCGGCCTGCCTCTTCGTCCAAGCGGTCTTGAGGACGATGATGAGGGCGACGTTCA
>CAJMPT010000059.1 GCA_905215465.1 uncultured bacterium
TGTTTTGAGGGCAATTGCCGACTCTGACCCTCTTCGGCCAACAAAAGCCCAGTTGACAAATACCCGATACTCGGCAGAGTCCCGAAAATGGCTCACGCGAAGGCCGGTTCTGCGCAAGAGTTTGAAAATTACTCACACGAAGGGGAGTTCTGTGCAAGTGATGCCCTGACCGCGCAGCCAAAGTCCATATCCACAACGAGGGCCGCCCGCCCACTTGCAAGCAGAGGCAGTTGAACAAGGCCTCTGCTTGCAAGTGGGCGGGCGGCCCATGTCGCAGGTTGCTTCTTGCCTGCTTGAGGTTGGGGGTCCGCGCTACTTGGCTGCCGGGCTCGGGCTCATCGGAGCGGGCGCCTCGGTGGGGTCGCCGTGCAGGGCCTTCTCGGGCGTGATGGGCAGCGTGCGCACGTAGTTGCCCGTCGCGTGTGCCACGGCGCTGGCGATGGCCGGCGACGGCGTGTTGATGACGACCTCGCCGATGGACTTGGCGCCGAAGGGGCCTGTGGGCTCGTAGCTGGGCATGAACTCGACGCGCACGTCCGGCACGTCCATGCGCGTCGGGATCTTGTACTGCATGAAGGAGTCCGTGCGCATGCGGCCGCGGGCGTCATAGGAGACGTCCTCGCTCATGGCCATGCCGATGCCCTGGACCAGGCCGCCCTCCACCTGCACGCGCGCCAGGTTGGTGTTGATGACCGTTCCGCAGTCCACGACGGCCGCGTAGTCGGTGAGCTCGTACTTGCCGGTGAGCTTGTCCACCTCGACCTCGGCCACGGCGGCGATGAACGGCGGGGGAGACTGCGGCTGGGTGTTGGAGCCGTGGCCGGACAGCATGCCTGGCTGCAGGCCAAAGCCGATGGCGCGGTTGGCCAGCTCGGCAACAGACATGCGCTGCTTGCCGTCGGCGGTGCAGACGGTGCCAGAGTCAAACTCCACGGCGTCGAGCGGCAGGTCCCACCAGACCGCGGCTTGGGCACGGATCTTCTCGACGAGGTCTCGGGCGGCCTTGACCACGGCGCCGCCGGTGGTGTAGGTGCCGGAGGAGGCGTAGGCGCCCGTGTCGAAGGGCGAGGTGTCGGTGTCGACGCCCTTGGTGACCACGTGGTCCACGTCGCAGCCCAGTACCTCGGCCGCGATCTGGGCCAGGATGGTGTCGGCGCCGGTGCCCACGTCGGTGGCGCCGATCTTGAGCACGTAGAAGCCGTCGTCCTCGAGGGTGATGTCGACGTTGGCGATGTCGCAGTTGGAGATGCCTGAGCCCTGCATGGTGAGGGCCACGCCGATGGCGCGGACCTTGTCGCCCAGGTCCTCGCGAAGCGGGCGACGGCTCCAGCCGGTGAGCTGCATGACGCGCTTCAGGCAGTCGTCGGCGCGGCAGCTGCGGAGGGGCTCCTCGCCCAGCTGCCAGAGGGTCTCGCCGGGCTTGACCAGGTTCTTCAGGCGCAGCTCGCAGGGGTCCATGCCCAGCTTGTCGGCAAGCTCGTTGACGGCGGACTCCACGGCAAAGCAGCCCTGCGTTGCGCCGTAGCCGCGGTAGGCGCCACCCGGCATGATGTTGGTGTAGACCACGTCGTAGGCAAAGCGGCTGGCGGCGCGGTTGTAGAGCGGCAGGGACTTGGCGCCCACCAGGCCGATGGTGGTTGTCCCGTGGTAGCCGTAGGCACCCGCGTTGGAGAGCGCGTAGAGATCGATGCCGGTGATGGTGCCGTCCTTCTTGGCGCCCAGGCGCACGTGCATGCGCATCTCGTGGCGGGAGTTAGAGCAGCTCATGGTCTCCATGCGCGTGTAGATGCACTTGCAGGGGCGCCCGGTCTTCCACGCCGCAAACGCCGAGAAGACCTCGTTGCAGCCGGTCTGCTTGGCGCCAAAGCCGCCACCCACGCGCGGCTTGATGACGCGCACCTGGCTCTTGGGGATGCCCAGGGCGTTGGCGACCTGGCGGCGGATGTGGAAGGGCACCTGCGTGGAGGCCACCACCGTGAGGCGCCCGAAGGCGTCCACATAGGCGTAGGAGCGCATGGTCTCCATCATGGCCTGCTCGGCGGCCTGGGTGTGGTAGTCGCTCTCGATGACGACGTCGGCCTCGGCAAGGGCGGCGTCGACGTCGCCGTGCTCGTGGACGTCATGGGCCACGAGGTTGCGCGCCGGGTCTCCCGTGCGGTCCGCGCCGTAGGACCAGTCGGCCTCGTCATGGATGACGGTGGCGTTGTCCAGCGCCTTCTCCATGTCAAGCACGGCGGGGAGCTTCTCGTAGGTCACCTTCACCAGCTTGACGGCCTCCGAGGCCGCCTCCTCGGTCTCGGCGACGACCATGGCCACCTCGTCGCCCACGTAGCGCACGTGGGTTTCCAGGATGCGGGTGTCGTAGGGGCTGCACTCCAGGAAGGACTGGCCGGCCAGCGTGAAGCGGTTGGACGGCACGTCGTCGGGGGTGTAGACGGCCACCACGCCCGGCACGGCGAGCGCGCGGGCGGTGTCGATCTTGGTCACCAGAGCGTGCGCCTGGCCGCTGCGGACGAGCTTGACCACCAGGGCGTTCTCGGGCGCGAGGTCATCGGTGTAGACGGGGCGTCCCGCAAGGAGGCTCTCGGCGTCCTTCTTGACCACCGGGCGCGAGAGGGTGCTGCCGCGGTCCTCCGCGGTCACGCCCTTGCTCGCGGCCTTGACCTGCGCCTCGGCCTGCGCAGCTGCCTCGGAGCGCGCGGAGATCCTTCCGTCGGGGCTCTTGTGGCGGGCCAGGAAGCGGCGGATGGCGCGCATCTGGCTGGCGTATCCGGAGCAGCGGCACAGGTTGCCGGAGAGGAAGCGGCGGATGGTCTCGTCGTCGGCGTCGGGATACTTGCGGTCGAGCGCCAGGACGTCCATCTCGAGGCCGGGGGAGCAGAAGCCGCACTGCTCGGCGCCCTCCTCGGCCATGCAGCGGGCAAACTCCTCGCGCGCGGCGCCCACGCCCTCGAGCGTGGTGACGCTGTGGCCGTCGACGCGGGCCATGAGGACGGAGCAGGAGAGCACCGGCTCGTCGTCCATCCATACGGTGCACAGGCCGCAGGAGCTGGTCTCGCAGCCGCACTTGACGGACTTGAGGGCGTGCTCTCGGCAATAGGAGAAGAGCGTCTGGTCTGCTGGGACGTCCTCGGTGACCGGACGCCCGTTGAGCGTGAAGCTGATTTTCATCAGGCGGAAACCCCCTTGGGCTTGGCCGCCTCCGCGGCAAGCCTGAGCTCGGTGGCGACGTCTTGCTGGGCCGCTGCCTCCAGGATGGCGCGGCGGGAGAGGACCTCGGCCAGCTCGGCGCGGTAGGCGGCGCTGGCGCGGCGGTCGGTGCCGTAGTTGAGGTCGCGGGCGCGCTGGCAGGCGGCGTCGAGCTCCTCCGGGCTGAAGCACGCGGGAAGCCCCAGGTCCTCGCCCTCGAGGAACTTGGCCTTCTTGGGACGCGCGCCCACGGCAAGGTGCCACTGGCCGTCCCACAGCGCCGCGCAGGCGTTGAGCGTGGAGAAGTCCGTCGCGGAGTTGCGCAGGCACTGGAAGCTCGCGCGGTAGTCGTGCTTCTTGACGACGATGCGCTCGAGCACGTCGCGCGCCGCGCCGCCGTTGACGAAGTCGGCGAAGCGCATGGTGCCGGCGCCGGTGAACTCCACGTAGGTGTCAAGCGGCAGAAGCGAGGTCACGATGTCGGAGAAGCCCATGCGCGCGTAGGCGGACCCGCCCACGGTGGCGAGGTTCCTGAACTGCGTGCCGATGATGTCGTGGACGCCGTTGGTGAAGACCGAGCGCGTCATCTGGCGGAAGCCCTCGTGGTGCTCGAGCTGGCCGAGCGTCACCATGGCCCCGATGACAAAGGCGTCGTCGGTCTCCTCGATCTTGTCGAGGCCGCACCCGGCAAGGTCGATGCCCACCGGGATGGTCCTGTCGGAGAGGCGCAGCCACATCATGCCGCCGATGACGGTGGCAAGACGGTTCTGCTGCAGGAGGTCGTAGGCCTCCTGCGTGGTCTTGGGTCGGACGTACTGGTCAAAGCGCAGCACTTGTCCTCCTCGTTCTAGTCATGGGTTGAACCTCAGCATGATAGCGCAGGTGAGAGGCCACATTCAGCAAGACGGGCAACGCTCGTTGCACTTTCACGACTTCAACGTTGGCCCGCCGCAGCCGCAAAAAGGCGCCCGGCGAGAAGCGTGTTCTTCTCGCCGGGCGTCTGACCTGCAAAATGATAAAAAATGCCCGTAAGTGATAAGTCCTTATCGCCGTGCGGACCGTCCTGGCCTTGCGGCCCGCCTACTCCGCCGGGGCGAACTGCGACTCGTAGATTTGGCGGTAGAGGCCGTCTTGGGCCAGCAGCTCCTCGTGGGTCCCTCGCTCGGCGATGCGGCCCTGGTCCACCACGCAGATGAGGTCGGCGTCGCGCACGGTGGAGAGGCGGTGGGCCACCACGAAGCTCGTGCGTCCGCGCATGAGGCGGTCGAAGGCGCGCTGCACCAGGACCTCGGTGCGGGTGTCGATGTTGCTCGTGGCCTCGTCCAGGATGAGCATCTGCGGCCGGGCGAGCATGACGCGGGCGATGCAGAGCAGCTGGCGCTGGCCGGCGGAGATGGACTCGTTGCCGTCGAGCACCGTGTCGTAGCCCCGGGGCAGGCGGCTGATGAAGCCGTCGGCAAAGGCCTCGCGGGCCGCCTCGCGCACCTCCTCGTCGGTGGCGTCGGGCCGGCCGATGGCGATGTTCTCGCGCACGGTGGCGCGGCGCACCCAGGTGTCCTGCAGGACCATGCCCCACGTGCCGCGCAGGCTCGCGCGCGCGAGGTCGCGCACGTCGTGGCCGTCCACGCGCACGGCGCCCGCATCCACGTCGTAGAAGCGCATGAGCAGGTTGATGAGGGTGGTCTTGCCGCAGCCGGTGTGGCCCACCAGGGCGATGCGCTGGCCGGGTGCCACCTCGAGGTCGACGTCGGTGAGGATGGGGCGCTCCGGCGCGTAGCCAAAGCGCACGTGGTCCAGGGTGACCGCGCCCGAGACCTCCCCTAGCTCCAGGGCACCCTCGGCCTCCGGGAGCTGCGCGGGCTCGTCGACGAGCGCGAAGACGCGCTCGGCGCAGGCCACGGAGTTCTGCAGCTCGGTCACCACGCCCGTGATGTCGTTGAAGGGCTTGGCGTACTGGTCGGCGTAGGAGAGGAAGGCCGAAAGGCCGCCCACCGTGATGCCGCCGGAGAGCGCCACAAAGGCGCCGAAGATGCCTACGGCCGCGTACACCAGCGCGTTGGCAAAGCGCATGGTGGGGTTGGCCAGCGACGAGAAGAACACGGCCTTGAAGTTCTCGTCTCCCAGGGCGGCGTCCACCTCGTCGAAGCGCGCGCTCACGGCCTTGGCCATGCCGAAGGCCTCCACGCTGGAGATTCCTCCGATCATCTCCTCGGTGAGGCCGGTGAGCTCTCCGCGCAGGCGGGTCTGCCCGGCAAAGTGGCGGCTGGCGTGGGACGAGATGAACTTGGCCGCCCAGACCGAGAACGGCGTGAGGAAGGTCACCACCAAGGCGATGGTGGCGTTCAGGCGGAACATGAAGACCAGGGTGACCACGATGGTGAGGACGCCGGTGGGCAGCTGCTGGAAGCCCATGACCAGGCCGTTGGTGAGCTGGTCCACGTCCGTCACTATGCGGCTGGTGAGGTCTCCGTGCTCGTGGGAGTCAATGTAGGAAAGCGGCATCTCCTGGATGTGGTCGAAGGCCTGGCGGCGCAGGTCGCAGGCCGCGTCGAAGGAGAGGCGGTTGGTGACGGCGGCAAGGCCCCACTGGCAGGCGAAGATGGCCACGATGGTGAGGGCGATGGCGCGCAGGCTCGCCGTCAGGCCGGCGAAGTCGACCTCGCCCGGCCCCACGACGCAGTCCACCGCTCGGCCCGAGAGGGTGGGCAGCGCGAGCGTGCAGACCACCACGGCCACCACTAGGGCAAACGTGGCCGCGAGCTTTGCCGGGTGCGCCGAGAAGAGCCCGAGCATGCGGCGCACCGTGGACCTCCTGGCGCGCGCGTCCTTCTCGCCGGCCTTGCCGGCCGCGGCGGCGGTTGCGTTCTTGCTGCTCATCGGCCTGCCTCCTCGCTCGTGAGCTGGGACTCGCAGATTTCCTTGTAGACCTCGCAGCCGGCCAGGAGTTCCTCGTGGGTGCCGAGGCCTGCCACCGCCCCGCCGTCCAGGACCAGGATCTGGTCGCATGAGCGCACGGCGGCCACGCGCTGCGAGATGGTGACGACGCAGGTGCCGGCGCAGTCGCGGCGGATGGCGTGGCGCAGGGCGGCGTCGGTGGCAAAGTCGAGGGCGCTCGCGGCGTCGTCCAGGATGAGGACGGAGGGGCGGCGCACCAGGGTGCGGGCTATGGCTAGGCGCTGGCGCTGGCCGCCGGAGTAGTTGCGGCCGAACTGCTCCACGCGGGAGCCGAGGCCCTCGTCCTTGGAGGCCACCACGTCGGCGGCCTGAGCGGTCCCGACGGCGGCCATGAGGTCGTCATCTCCGGCGTCCTGGGCGCCCCAGCGCAGGTTGGAGGCTATGGTGCCGCCAAAGAGCTGGGGGTTCTGCTCCACAATGCCCACCTGTCGGCGCAGGCTTTGGCGCGTGACCGCGCGCACGTCGGCGCCGTTGACGCGGACGGTGCCGCCCGTGGCGTCGTAGAAGCGCATGAGGAGCGCCGCCAGCGTGGACTTGCCCGCTCCGGTGCCGCCGATGACGCCCAGCGTGGCGCCTGGCATGACCTTGAGGCTCACGTGGGAGAGGGAGTCTCCGGAGGCGCCGGGGTAGGCAAAGCTCACGTCGTCTAGCTCCACGGCGGGGGTGCCCTCGGCGGGGGAGGGGGCCTCGGCGGTGCCGTCCGCCTGCGAGGGGACGGTGGCAAAGACGTCGTTGATGCGGCGCGCGCACGCGGAGGCCTTGGAGAGCATGGTGATGAGGTTAGTGAGCTTGAGGAGCTCGATGAGCGCCTGGGACACGTAGCTCACCAGGGCCACGAGCTGGCCCTGGGTGAGGCCACCCACGTCAACCTGCAGGCCGCCCACCCACAGCAGGGCGATGAGCCCGAAGTTGACCACGGCGTAGGTGAGTGGGTTCACCACGCCAGAGATGTCGCCCGTCCCCACCTGCATGTCTCGGACGCCGCCTGCCACCTGGGCAAACGTGTCCTTCTCGGCGTCCTCCTGGCGAAAGGCGCGCAGCACGCGGGCGCCCTCGAGGTTCTCGGCGGTCTTAAGGGTGACCTCGTCCAGGCCCTGCTGGATCTTGCGGTAGCGGCCGGTGGTCACGCGCATGAAGGCCAGGATGAGCCCCACGGCCACGACGGACGAGGCCAGAAGGCACGCCGCCTCCCAGCCGTCCACCAGGAAGGCCGAGACCACCGACCCCACCAGGACGAAGGGGATGCGCAGGATGAGGCGGAAGAACATGTTGAGGCCGTCCTGGGCCTGCTGGGTGTCGTTGGTGATGCGGGTCACCAGGCTCGCGCGGCCCAGGGCGTCAACGTCCTCGCGCGGCAGGCTCAGCACGTGGCGGAAGAGGTCGTTTCTGAGGCCGGTGCCAAAGTGGCTCGCCAGCTTTGACGAGTAGTACTGCGCGATGATGGCCACCACGTAGCAGACCAGGGCAATGGCCGCCAGGATGGCGCCGTGCGACACGACGAAGCCGGCGTCGCGGTTGGCTATGCCGACGTCGATGATCTGTGCCATGACCAGGGGCGCAATGAGCTGGAGAATGGCCTCCAGCCCCTTGAACGTGGGCGCGAGCACGCACTCCAGGTAGTGTCCGCGAAGGTACCTTCTGAGCTTGAACACGTGACCTCCAATGCTTGGGACCGCCCTCAAGCCTAAACCCGTCACCGCCATGCGAGAAATACCAGTTTCTGCCTGCCGCTATACTCTCAAAGTATGGATGAGAAAAGGGGACAGTCCCTTTTTCTCGCTCGGCCCGTCAGGGGAGAGGAGGGGCGCATGAACACCCGCCAGATGGAGTACTTCGTGGCCATAGCCGAGGAGCGCCAGATCACGGCCGCCGCGGCCCGGCTGCACATCTCCCAGCCGCCCCTCTCGCGCGAGCTCGCCCGCATGGAGCGCGAGCTGGGCGTGCGCCTGGTGGTGCGCGGACCCAGGAGCGTGGAGCTCACCGAGGCCGGCAAGCTCCTCTACCGGCGCTGCCGCGAGGTGCTGGAGCTCACGGGCGCCATGGAGCGCGAGGTGGAGAGCTTCGGCTCGGGCGGCTCGGGCGTGGTCTCGCTGGGGCTGGTCAGCTCCTCGGGGGCGTCCGTGCCGTCCGACGCCATGGCCCCCTTCGTGGACGACTACCCCAACGTGCGCTTTGACGTGCACGAGGGAAACACCTTCGAGGTCATAGACATGCTCAACCGCGGCATCGTCGAGCTTGGCTTTGTTCGCACACCCTTCGAGCGCGGGCAGCTTTCCTGCCGCTACGGCGCGCCCGTGCCCATGGCGGCCGTCATGCCGGCTCGCTTTGCCGTGGGCGAGCGGCCGGACGTGGTGACGCTTGCCGAGCTGTCGGGCGTGCCGCTCGTGATCTACCGGCGCTACCAGGCGCTGCTTTCCGAGCGGTTCCGCCGGGCGGGGGCGAGGCTCGTGGTGG
>CAJMPT010000060.1 GCA_905215465.1 uncultured bacterium
GCACGGGGGCGTGAATCATGGTGCTTCCGCCCGCGTAGATGGCCACGTGTCCGATGGAGCAGAAGATGACGTCGCCCACGGCGAGGACGTCCTGGTAGTTGGAGAGGTTGCAGCTCTTCCAGTTGCCTCGGCCCTTGATGTAGCTAATGAGGCCCCCGACGGGGGTACCGTACGGCAGCGAGTAGCCGGCAAGATGGTAGGCCGTGGCCACGAGTCCGCAGCAGTCAAAGCCATCGGCGTCTGGTCCGTAGTTGACGCCCTGGTAGTAGCTCTTGTAGGGGTACCCGAGGTACTGCGCGGCGCAGGAGACGATTCCAGGGTGGGCACTGCCCTTGGAGGGCGTGCTGCTGGAGCTGCCGGAGCCGGTGTTGCCAGAGCCTGAGGTTGCGGGCGGCGTCGAGGGCGTCAGTGCAGGAGCGTTGCCCGCGTTGGTGGCGTTGTCTGTGTTGGCCACGCCACCGTTGTTCTGGGCCGCGTTGGTGTTCTCGACGGTGCTCACCGCGCCGGCGACGCCGCCTGTGGCGGAGTTGTGGGAGGCCTGCTCGGCCTGGCGTGCCGCCTGCTCGGCAGCCTCCTTGGCAAGGGCCTCCTGGACCTGGGAGTCAAGCGAGTTGTAGTAGCTCTGGGCGCGCTCGACCTCGGACTCGTAGCTGGTGAGGTTCTGTTGGGCCTCGTCGGCCTGGGCCTCCTGCTCGCTCTGCTGGGACTCGAGGTCGCTCATCTGCTGCTTGAGCTGGTCGGTGAGGGTGCGGACCTCCTCGATGGCGTTGGAGTCGGACTCGTTGACCTTGTCCAGATAGTAGACGCGACTGACGAGGTCCTCCACGCTCGTGGAGCCCAGGATGAGGTCGAGGGTGCTCTCGGAGCCGCCCTTGTAGGCGCTCCTCATGCGACCGGAGAGCACTCCCCTCTTCTGATCCAGCTCGGCCGTGGTTGCGTCGATCTTCTCCTGGGTCTCGCTCACCTGCGAGCGGGTTGCCTCGAGGGCCTCGGAGGTCTCGGACAGGGCGTTCTGTAGGGTGGCCAGCTGGTCGCCCATAGACTCGAGGTCTGCCCTTGCCTGATCGAGCTGGGCCTGCAGCGCGGATGAGCTGGGGTCTGCCCAGGCCTTGGTTGGGAGCAGGCCTGCCCACGTTGCCGTCATTGCGGCGGTGGCGAGAAGGGCCCTGCGGGAGATGCTTCTGTCAGTCATGCGAGAAGAAATGCCTCGTCTCTTGGGTGCGTTTGTCGTTCGTTTAGTAGGGGCCGCCGCCGACGAAGGACCAGATCTTGTCCTTGACGACGCCGCGGCTGGGGTTGGCGGCGTGGATGTACTCGCCGTTGCCGACGTAGATCCCCACGTGCCCGCCGTTGGCGTACGGGAAGACGAGGTCTCCGACGGAGAGCTCGCTAATGGAGGTCTTCCAGTTGCCCGAGTTGCGGACGCCGTTCATCATGGCGGAGGCGCTGTGGCCGTACTTCCAGCCATAGACGTAGCAGACCAGGCCGGAGCAGTCGAAGCTGCTGGGGCCGGTCGCACCGTAGACGTACGGACATCCGATGGCCGCGTAGGCAGCGGCCACGCCGCCGCCCTGGGGCACGCTGGCACCTGAGCTCGACCCACCGCTGGGGGTGCTTTCGGAGCCGCCGGTGCCGCCTCCCGTGGCCCCGTTGGCGTTGCCGCCCGTGGCGCCACCCGTGGAGCCACCATTTCCGCCTTGCTGGCCGCCGGCGCTGGTGCCGCCCTGCTGCTGGCCGGAGGTGGTGGAGCCCTGCGTGGTCTGGGAGTTCTGGATGGCCTCCACGGCGGTGGAGACGTTGGTGGCCTGGTTGGCCTCGGCGGCGCGCGCTGCCTCCTCGGCAAGCTGGGCCTTGAGCTGGGCGTCAAGCGAGTCGTAGTAGGCCTGGGCCTCGTTCACCTTGGCCTGGTAGGCGTCGACCTCGCCCTGCATGGCGGCGACAGCCTGCTGCTGGCTGGCCTGGGTGGACTCGAGCTCGCCCTTCTCGGACTCAAGGCGCTGCTCGGTGGTCTGGACCTCCGAGATGGTCTGGGCCTGCTGGCGAGAGATGCGGTCGAGGTAGTAGACGCGGCTGACGAGGTCCTCCACGCTCGTGGAGCCCAGGACGATGTCAATGATGCTCTGCGATCCCTGCTTGTAGGTGGACTTCATGCCATCGCTGAGCTGGGACTTGAGGTCCTCGAGCTGGCTGGTGGTCTCGTCAATCTGGGACTGCTTGTCGGTGATGGCGACGGCCGTGGCCTCCAGGGAGTCGGTTGCGTCCTGAAGCTGGACCTGCATGGAGGCGAGCTCTCCGCCGAGGGAGTCGAGCTGGCTTGCCGCGGCCGCGAGGTCGCCGGCGGGGTCTGCGATGGCAGGCGTCGCGGGAAGGGCCGCCAGGGCGCATGCTCCCGCCAGGGCGAGGGCGAGCCCCGCCGGGATGACACGATGCCTGAAGTTCATGAGACGTTCCTTTCGGCCTGTGTCTCAGCACGGGGCGTGGCGCCCCTTGCGTTTTCAAACAAAACCACGTTACCACAGACGTGGCAACGTGGTACCAGGTGCTCAGTATCAACGCAAATGCGGTGCAGGTCACGCAACCTGAACGAGACTGTAGAAGTCCACCGTTGGGTACTTCTCGGCCAGGGCCTCGCGGGGCTTCAGGAAGGCGAGCTCAAGGATGAAGCCAAAGCCGGCCACCGTGGCGCCGCTCCTCTCCACCAGGCGGGCCGTGGCAAGGGAGGTGCCGCTCGTGGCCACCAGGTCGTCGACAACGAGGACCCTGTCCTCGGGAGTGAGGGCGTCCACGTGCATCTCGAGCTCGTCGGTGCCGTACTCCAGGGAGTAGGTCTCGGAGTAGGTTTCGCGCGGGAGCTTGCCGGGCTTGCGGGCGGGCACGAAGCCGGCGCCCAGCTCGAGCGCCACGGGGGCGCCAAGCATGAAGCCACGGGCCTCGGCGCCCACGACCTTGGTGATGCCGGCGTCCCTGAAGTGATCCGCAATGTCCTTTACCAGCGACTGAAAGGCCTTGGGGTCGCTGAAGAGGGGCGTGATGTCCTTGAAGATCACGCCGGGCTCCGGGTAGTCCGGAATGCTCACGACCTTGCTCTCGTAGTCATAGCCTGACATGAGGTGGTTCCCTTCGTTTACTGATGCCTTGCGGTGAGAAGTGCCTAGCCTTGGAGTTCCTTGAAGGACTCCCTGACTCTGCGGGAGACAAGCTCGTCTCGCACGGAGTCGGTGAGTCCCAGGATGCGCTGAAACGCCTGGTCAAACTGGCGACGCGTCTCGTCGTCGGCCTCGCGCGCCACGCCGCCCTTCTTGGCAAAGACCATGAGGGCCTGCTCGAACATGGCCGACTCCCTGTTTGCGGCGATGACGTACTGCCGCAGGTTCTTGGGGCCGATGCCAAAGTGGCGCAGCTCGTCGCACACGCGGATGAGCGGGAAGTCGTGCCCGTCCACGAGGTCTCGCCCCGCGGGCGACTTCCTGAGGTCGACGACCCCCGCCTCGGAGAGCTGTCGCACGAAGGAGACCTGCACGCCCAGGAGCTCGGGCATGCGGTCGATGGGGTGCAGGCGCTCCGCGACCTTCTCGTCGTCCACGGTGAGCAGAAGCGCCTCGGTGCCCATGACCTCTGCCGAGGGCGCCTGGCCGGAGTCGATACGGTCAAGCTCCTCCTTGATGACGGAGAGCGGCAGGAACCGGTTCTTCTGCAGGTAGAGGATGGTCTCCAGGCGCCTGACATCCCTCTGCGAGTAGAGGCGGTAGCCACCCGGCGTGCGGGACGGGTTGAGCAGCCCCTCGTCCTGGAGGTAGCGCACCTTTGAGACGGACAGGTCCGGGTACTGGGCCTGGAGCTTCTTGACGACCTTGCCGATTGTCAGGTAGCTGGCGTCGGCCATGGCGGCTAGGCCTCGGTCTGGATCCTGCGCGGGCGCGCGTTGGTGTGGAACACCATGCGGAAGGTGCCGATCTGCACCGTGGAGCCGTCCCGCAGGCTTGCGCGGGAGACGATGGCGCCGTCGACCCAGGTGCCGTTGAGGGAGCGCAGGTCCTCGATGGTGACGAGGCCTGCGGCGAGGTTGGTGAGGTCCATCTTGGCGTGGCGGCGCGAGACCGTCATGTCGTTGAGGAAGACGCTGTTCTTGGGGTCGCGGCCAAGGGTGATCTCGGCCTGGTCGAGCTCGAAGGTCTGGCCGACCTGGGGACCCTTCACAATGGTGAGCGTGGGGTTGGCCGGCTTCTGCTGGCCCATGAGGTCCGGCACCGTGGCGTCTGCCGCGGGCATGCGGAAGATCTCGGTGGCACCGGGGTTCTGGTTGGTCTCTTCGGTCTGCATGTGGTTCTCCCCTCGCGTGTTCAATCGGCTTCCATGATAGCGCTACCGGCAGGCCACGCAGTCCATCTCCACGAGTGCGCCGAGTGGAATGTCGGCGACCGCGACGACGGAACGGGCGGGCGCGGGGGTGCCAAAACGGTCCGCGTAGACCTCGTTGAAGGCGTCGAGGTCGGCAAGGTCCCTGAGGTAGACGGTGGTCTTGGCCACGTCGGAGAGTGTGCAGCCCGCCTCGGCGACGAGCCTCTCGCAGAGGTCGATCACGCGGGCGGCCTGCTCGGTGATGCCACCCTCCACCAGGACGTCGGTCTGCCCCTGCGCGATGGGAAGCTGCCCTGCGGCAAAGACGAGCCTACCCGCGGTTGTGCCCTGCGAGTAGGGCCCGAAGGCCTCGGGGACGCCCTGCGCATTTATCGAGTACTTCATGGGAGTCCTTTCTGGCTAGTGGCTGCAGGCGAGGGCGCGGGCCCCGATGAAGTCGGAGCCGTCTCTGAGCAGGCCCCATCCGGCGAGCGTCTGGCGACCGGGCTCCACGCGCCCGAGCGAGCTTGCGGCCTCGCCCCACGGGAGCCCCTGGCGCACCAGCTCGTCGAGGATGACGGTGCCCGCGGGCGAGACCTCCTGGAAGGACAGGAAGCTCCTCCACAGGATGGTGGACTGGGCCGGAGAGACAAAGACTACATAGGCATCGGTGCCCGCGTGGGGCAGCGGGAGCGCGGCCACCACGCAGAGGATGGCGTCGAGCTTGATCTGGGCCACGCGGCCGGGTCTCGGCAGGTCGGAGGGGGAACTCACGTAGTCGGCAAGGACGTCCCTGGCCTTGGCGCCTGCCAGCAGCAGCGGGACGAGCATGCCCTGTGCAGACTCCACCTTGGCACCTGCGTAGGGGGCACGTCCGTCCTGCTCGAGGTTGGCGAGAAACCCGAGCCAGGCCAGAAGCGTCTCTCCCCTGTCGGTGGGGTCGAGGATGACGTACTCGGAGTCGCCGGTGCGCAGGCACAGCGGGATGGCGTTCACAGAGGCGTCTCCGGTGAGGGAGGGCTCAAAGCCGCACTCCCCCACACCCAGATTGCGTCCGCAGAAGGCGGCCCCGGCCAGCTGGGGCGCCGGCGCCCCGTGGAGAAGCGCGTAGGTGGCGCCGGTGAGGTCCACCAGGAAGGCCCCCTCGTTGACGAAGGCGGCTGGCATGGAGCCGGGGTAGGTGGCCGGACGGGGCGGGATGCCGTCCTCCGGTTCCTCGAACACGGCGTTCAGGAGAAGGTGCTCGCGATAGAGCGGGCCATAGGTCTGGGTGCTCATTGGGTGCTTTCCAATCGAGGGGTGCGGCCTGGGGCTAGGCGGCGTCGACGGCGCGCGACTTCACCTCGAGGCCCTTCTTGGTGTAGACGCAGGCGGTGGCAAACGAGAAGGCGCAGCCGGCATAGACAAAAAAGATGCCGAGCGCGGCGGCCTCGGCGTTCAGGCCCGGCAGCCATGAGACGCCCGTGAGGCCCAAGCCGTCAACGACGGGCAGGCCCAGCAGCAGGTCGCAGAAGCCGAACATCAGAAGCGCCGTGGCGACCTTGCCGATGTAGACCACGTCCACTGGACGCTTGCGGTAGCGCTGCAGGACGGCCCCGCCGATGGCGAGGTAGACGTCGCGCCCGATGACGAAGACGGGCACCCACAGGGGGAGCTCGCCGTTGAACAGCAACCCCAGCACGCCGGTGAAGAGAAGGACGCGGTCCATCACCGGGTCCATGATCTTTCCGAGCCAGCTCACGGTCTGGGTGCGGCGCGCGACCTGGCCGTCGAGGAAGTCCGTGATGGCCGCGACGGCGTAGCAGGTGAGGGCCGCCGCGCGGTGCTCGTGCCTGATGAACAGGACGAGGAAGACGACGGTCAGCGCCAGGCGACAGAACGTGATGACGTTTGCCACCGTGAGGATCTTGGTGGAGGGGTTCTGCGAGGAGCCGACGGGGATGTCCTCGAGGCCTTGACGCTGCCTCTCGGCGGCGTCTGAGTCCGCGATGTTCTTGATGGCTTCCTTGAGTCGCTCGATTCTCGTGGGCACGTGTTCCCTCTCGCAGAAAAGTCGCTTACTGATACAAGATACCCAGTCTAGCGCAACTGAGTCAGCGAAAACGGCCATCCGGGGGCGGCCGCGCTAGAGCGTGGTGTGCTCAAGGAGGCGCACGACGAGGCGGATGCTCTGGGCAAAGGTCCTGCGGGAGATGCGCTCGTTCACGCCGTGAAGGCCGCGGGCCTCCTCCTGGGGCGCCGGGCGGGCCGGGCAGAAGCGCAGAATGGAGTCGCAGACGCCCTCGTAGCGAACCGAGTCCGTGCCGCCGCAGACCATGGACGGCACCACCAGAACGCCCGGGTGGAAGTGTTCGATGGCCTCGCTGAGCTCGGCGTATCCCGCGCCGGCAGGGCTGTCCTGGCGCCCGGCGGGCGTGGCGTGGAGAAGCTCGACCTCCACCAGCGAGTCGTCAACGGCGCGGCGCGTCAGGTCCACGACGTCTTCCGCCGTGACGCCTGGCAGCAGCCTGAAGTTCACGGTGCAGCTGACGTCGGCCGGCATGACGTTGGTCGTGGCGCTCGAGCCGGTGAGAACGTTGGGCGCAATGGTCGTGCAGACGAAGGGAAAGAGCTCGCGGCGGCTTGCGCACAGGCGGGCGATCTGGTCCGCGTTCTTCTCGACGTCTCTGACAAGCGTGGTCAAGGGCTCCTCGGCGATGGCGGGGGCAAGGGCTGCGAACGTCTCCTTGGTGATGGCCGTGAGGTGGGGGGCCGGCCTGGCCTCGCAGAGGCGGGTCACCGCACGGCACAGGCGCTCCAGGGAGGTGCCCCCAAAGGGGTTTGACGAGTGTCCGCCGCGGCCGCGCACCGTGAGGCGCACGTTGGCAAAGCCCTTCTGGCTGAGGCAGATGTCGCAGACCACCTGGCCGGGGGCTCCCCACGCCGCGCCGTCGGCCATGGTGGTGGTGCCCTCGTCAAGCAGGAATGCGGCGCGCACGCCCCTCTTGGCCAGAAGGGCGGCCACCGCGGTGGCCCCATGGCTGCTCGCCTCCTCGTCCTGTCCAAAGGCCAGGACGATCGCGCGGCGGGGCTTCTCGCCGCGCGTGAGCAGGTACTCCACGGCCTCAAGCTCCGCCACGAGCATGTCCTTGATGTCCAGGGCTCCCCTGCCCCAGATCCACTCGTCGTCGACGTCTCCGGAGAAGGCGTCGTGCTCCCACTGGTTCTCTGTGCCCTCGACCACGGGCACCACGTCCTGGTGCGCGATGAGAAGGGCCGGCTTGAGGGTGGGGTCAGACCCCGGTAACGTTATGAGGACCGACTGGTCCACAAGCTCGAAACTGGAACTGGCCATGAGGTGGGGGTAGGACGCGCGGATGAGCTCGTGAAGGGCCTCGAACTGCGAGAGGCCGGTCTCACCGTCGGCCCAGATGGTGCGGCAGCGCAGGGCCTGGGAGAGGTGGCGCTCCGCGGCGGCGTAGTCAAGGTCGGGATAGTCGCCCTCGTTTGCGTAGTGGGCGTAGACGTCAAAGCTCTCCATGGGCTTGCCTTTCCGCGCGCGGGCCCTTCGCGGCCGTATGGCGGCGGGGCTTTCTTTTGCATGCAATCAGGGTAAACTGAGCGCAAACGAGTCCGTGGGCGCTTGGGTGCCACGTGACAAACCTGACACAAGGAGGATCCATGGCCGAGGACAAGAACACCTTCGAGGAGGACGTCGAGTCCGCCGAGTTCATCACCCTGGAGTACGAGGACGGCACGTCCGAGCGCTGTGAGGTCCTGGGCGTCTTTGACGTCGAGGACAAGCAGTACGTCGCCCTGGCCCCCGAGGAGGACGAGACCTCCGTCTACCTCTACGGCTACGTGGAGCACGAGGACGGCACCTTCTCGCTCTCCGACATCGAGGACGACGAGGAGTTTGCCGCCGTGTCCGAGATGTACGAGAGCCTCATGGACGAGGGCGACGAGGATGGCGAGGACGAGGACTCCGACGAGGAGTAGCCTCGGCTGACATCGAACGTGCGCGGGCCCCGGAGGCGGTTGAGTGCTTCCGGGGCCCGCTTTTGTTGGGTGGGAATGTCAGACGCTACCCGGACGGCTGGGGCGAAGCAGCTCCCCTCACGG
>CAJMPT010000061.1 GCA_905215465.1 uncultured bacterium
ACCGTAGTCGTAGAGCTGCATGCTGAGCGTCCGGACCAGCGACCGAAGAAGGTCGTAGCCTATCGAGAGCGTTCCTGGGAACCCCAGGAGGTCATCGGCGTTGCCGAAGGGAATTGTCGGAGCAATGAGGACGTCCTTGCCAAGGGCGGCCTCGATCTTGTCGAGTAGCAGGTTAGGCGCGAGGGTATCTGTTCCCAGCGGGTTGTGCCTGCCGTGCTCCTCCGTGCTTCCTATTGCCATGACGACAAGATCGTTTCCCCGCTGGAAGTAGTCTTCAACCGCAGGCCAAGTGCTCAGTTCGATGCGCATCGTTCCTCCTTGACTCCAGCCTGCCCCGCGGCAAGCCGGAACATATTGTTCTGGGCATGGCTACCAGACATGCCCGCGCTAGCGGTCTAGGTGGTCCGTCTCGTGCGAGAAGTCAATCGGCCGGGGCAGCTCCTCGCCCTCCAAGGCGTGCGTAAAGCCCTGAAGCCACGTCGCCGTGCCCTCAAGCATCGCGGCCCCAAGCTCGGCGCTGGCCCCGCTCGGGTGGTCCTCATGCCCCTCGGCAACCCACCCGGAACTCGCAAAACGCGCAAGCCTGCGCGGGAACTCGACCTCGGCTCCGCCAAAGCTCACGGTGTTCCAGCCGGTCGATGGCATATCCTCCCCGATGTCGTTGAGCAGGCCCTCGTCCGTCACCTGCGACATGTCGACGGAAGCGGGGTCGATGGCAAGATTGGCGCTCGTCTCCATGGCGCCACCATGCCCGCCACCCCATGCCGGGTCAAGTTGCGGAGCCACCTTCCACCAGTTGACGACGGTCGCAAGGCATCCGGCATCGTTCAGGTCCATTGCCACCATCGAGAGCGACTTCACGTTGCCGCCGTGCCCGTTAAGGAAGACGAAGCGACGCGCGCCGTAGGCGTGAAGCTGCCGTGTGATGCTCGAAAGGACATCGTAGAGCCCCCGCACGCCAAGGCTCACCGTGCCCGGATACCCGACAAGATCGTCCGTCGCGCCATAGGGAAGGGTCGGCGCAACGAGATACGTTCCATCACGCTGTTCCAACAGCTCAAGGATTCTGTCTGGTGCCATGGTATCGGTGCCCAGCGGATTGTGCCTGCCATGGCACTCGGTCGAGCCGACCCCAATAATTACCAGGTCATGCCTCTTAAAGTAATCACGAACCTGTGTCCAAGTACTTCTCGCCATGTACATGTGATTTCCTCCTTATAACAAAACTTTAGGCTAGCAGCTTAGACTCGAAGGTGTCGGAGGAAACTGACTTCGGGTTCAACGGCTCATCTATTAACTTGAACGCGACATTACAAACTAGGGTTGGAGGGCAAGCTCCACCCCACCTTTGAATTGTGAAGTTCATATGGAGCCAACAGCAAACGGTAGGAAGGCTGAGGTGGACGCATTGATGCGGAAACAATTGCTTCAAATCTGTTTCATTCTTCCGTCACTCCTCCCCAATGGGAAGAGTATTAATCCCACGATGCGGGCTCTCGCGCTGCGCGCCGCCTGCAAGGCGACAGACATATAGGAGGAAGCTATGGATCACTCGATGAATCGTCGTACCTTCATCAAGGGCGGAGCCGCCGCGGTTGCGGCAACCAGTCTTGCCGCCTGCGGGCAGCGTTCGTCCGGCGGCGGGCAGCCCTCCGGCGGCGGCGCAGCATCTGGCGGGACCATCAACTATGCAATCACGAACCCCACGTCGATCGACCCCTTCGACATCGAGGAGTTCAACGGCGCAGCCGTCGCTTCCCAGCTCTTTGACCAGCTCACGATCTATGACTATGACACGGAAGAGATCAAGCCCTGCGTTGCCGAGTCGTGGGAGTCGTCCGATGAGGCGGCGACGTGGACGTTCCGCATCAAGCAGGGACTCAAGTTCCACGACGGTTCCGATGTGACGGCCAAGTCGTTCCAGTACGCGTGGAACCGACTTTGCAACCCCAAAACCACCGTGGCGCCTTCCGTGGTCTCGTACCACCTCGCAATGGTCAAGGGCTATTACGATGTGGTAAATGGAAACGCCGAGGAGCTTGAGGGGCTTTCTTGCCCCGACGATTACACCCTCAAGGTTGAGCTTGACGGGCCCTACGCCGACTTCCCCTTCGTTGTGTCCTGCGCCCCCCTCTCGCCCATTCCCGACTGCGCCAAGGACAACTTCGAGACTTACTCCAAGTCGCCCGTAGGCAATGGCCCCCTCCAGATGGATGGCGTCTGGAACGATGGCCAGTACATCAACATGACGCGCTATGAGGGCTACGCCGGCGACAGGCCCGTCAAATGCGATGCCATCCGCTACAACATCTACAAGGACACAACCACGGCATTTCGCGAGTTTGAGGCCGGCAACCTCGACATTTGCGACATCCCAGCAGGACGCGTCAAAGAGACGGTAGACAAGTACGGCCAGTCGGATGACGGCTACACCGCCTCCCCCAACAAGCAGGCGATGGTCGGCGAGGTTCTGTACACGGAGTACCTCGCGTACAACGTCAACGATCCCGTCCTCTCTGACAAGAGGGTTCGCCAGGCTATGTCGCTCGCCATTAACCGCCAGAACCTCTGCGACACGCTGTACGAGGGCTTTGCGAAGCCCGCAGGCGACATCGTCCCGCCGGGAATCAGGGGCAACGACGAGACCACGTGGCAGTACTGCGACTACGACGTCGACAAGGCCAACAAGCTTCTTGATGAGGCGGGCTATCCCGCTGGCCCTGACGGGATGCGCGGAATCGAACTCACCGTCATGGTGTCTTCCAACGTCAAGACGGATGAGAGCGAGATCCTTCAGAGCGACTGGAAGGCGGTGGGCATCGAGGTGACCATCGACCAGAAGGAATATGCAACGATGCTCGACGACTACATTGCCGGCAACTTCCAGATTGGCTTCCGCGGCTGGACGGCGGACTACCCCATCATGGACAACTTCCTGCAGCCCCTCATGTACACCGGCGTGGGCGACAACGTTTCGCACTACTCCAACGCAGATTTCGACGCTAAGCTTGACGAGGCGAGAAGGACCGTCGACGAGGGCGAGCGTGTCCAGCTTATGCACGAGGCGGACGTGATTGCTGCCGAGGATATGCCCATCATCCCCATGCTGCACAAGACGCTGAACAAGGTGACCTCAAATAAGTTCACCAACATCAAGGTTAACGCCGCACGCCTACCCGAGCTGCAAAACGCAACGCCTGCGCAGTAGCTCCGAAGTCGCCAACGGTAAGCAACGGGGCCCATCGGCAGATGCCGATGGGCCCCGTTTATGTATAAAAGCAGGAGCGAAGAACCAGACGCCGGCAAGAATTCAGCAATCGAAAGGATATGCCTCGTCCTTCTTGTCTAACGATCCACCTGGGGAGGAAGCGGGGACTGAGCAAAAGCGTCCACAAACTTGACTGCCCAGTCCGCAAAAGTGGTGAGCATCTGCTCCCCCCACTCAACGGATGCCTGTCTGGGATCGTCCTTCCCAATCCACCCATTCGTTGCGTACCTGCGAGCACGACGAATGAGCGACGGGTGAACCCCCTCAAACTCCACAACGTCAAACCCCTGCGTCTTGATATTGCTTCCGCCGTCATCCACAAGGCCCATGGGTCCAAGAGCCGTCATATCCACGGATTCTGGGTCTATCCAGAGATCTGCCGAAGTCTCCTGCGCGCCACCGTGGCCGCCGCCCCATGCGGGGTTAAGCTCGCCTGCCAGCTTCCACCAGTTAAGAAGCGCTACTTGGCAGCCGCGGTCATTGAGCTCATAGCCGGTCATGGTAAGGGCGCGGGTGTTGCCGCCATGACCGTTGACGAAGCAGAAGTGCCGAGCGCCGTAACGGTAGAGCTGACCGCAGATGCGCGCGGCGACCTGGTGCAGAAGGTCGTCCCCAAGGGACAATGTCCCGGGATAATCGATGAAGTGGTCGGCAGACCCAAGTCGAAGCGTTGGTCCATAGAGCACTTCAGGGCGGCGCTCATTCATAAGCTCCACTATCCTCTGGGGCGCCATCCAATCGGTACCCAAGGGATTATGCCGTCCATGGTTCTCCGTGCTGCCAAAACCAAGAATAACCAGATCGCTGTTTGCGAAGTAGGCCTCAACAGCTGGCCACGTAGATTTCTCAAGAAGCAACTTCCGCCACCTTTCCGGGGTAAAGCCAAGGCCCTCCCCATGAATGGACCCCAGCGCGGCAATCCCTACCAGGACCGAATGAGACAAGCACAAAAATAGAAACAAGGTAGTATTTTACACCGCTGCATTCCTCACCATGGCTGCAAAGCCCTCGCCCTTGAACGAGGCGCCGCCCATGTTGGGCCAGGCACGTTGAATTGCCTGCCAATTGTTAATTCGACTAACAATAGCTACCGATTAGGTAGATTGCTGGGGCATTGGGTCGATTCGGCGTTCTTGGTTACTCGCCTTGCGTATTCGCCTCGTCCACGAGCTGCTGCAGGCGCAGCACCCGGTGATACATCGCCGACTTGGACGCGGGCGGGTCCATCTCCTGCCCGAGGGCAGCGAGGCTAAGCTCGGGGTTTTCCCGACGTGCCTCGCAGAAGGCCCGCAGCGCAGGCGGCAGGGAGGCGAGGCCGATGGTCTTCTCGGCGCGGTCTATGAGCTCGAGCTGGGCCACGGCGGCGCCGGTGGAGCGCGCCTGGTTGGCCATCTCGGCGTTGACGCGACGGTTGACGTCGTTCTTCACGGACTTCTTGGCCTGCGCCACCCTGACCACGCGCGCCATCCTCCCGGCGCCCATGGCCACCAGCAGCGTGACGATGTCCTCGAAGCTCTTGACGTAGATGGCAAAGGCGCCGCGGCGGCGGTTGAGGCGCGCCGTCACACCCAGGGTGCCCAACACGGCCACCAGGCCGCGCGCGAACTGCTCGCCCGTGACCGCGATCTCAAGGTGGAAGTCCCCGCGGGGGTCGGCGATGAAGCCGCCCGCCATGAAGGCGCCACGCACGAATGCGCAGCGGGAGGTGCGGCTGCCCAGAAGGTGCGTGGGCACGCCCACGGCAAGGCCGTGGCCCGGAACAAGGATGCCCAACTCGAGGAGGGCATCTGCCAGCTCGTCCTGCTCGGGCATCTCTATGAGGTAGTTCCTGGTCTTGTGCAGCACGCTCCTGCGCACGGTGAGGGCCGTGTCCAGGTCAAAGAGCTTGTGCGTCATCTTAATGACGGTGCGGGCGACCGCTCCCGTCTCGGTGGCTATGCGGATGGAGTAGCGGCCGCTGCCCCTGAAGGAGAGCGTGCCGCAGACCCTCATGAGGGCCGAGAGCTGCGCCAGCTGGGCGCTCTTGTCGCGGTCCTCCAGGCGGGATAGCTCGTCTTTGACCTCGGCGGTAAACGACATGCTAGCTCGTCCTCACGTTGGCCAGGGAGAGGTCTCGGTGCGAGAGGCTCACGTGGTAGCCGGCCTTCTCGAGGTAGGCGGCCGTGGAGTTGGCGATGGCCACGCTTCTGTGCTGGCCGCCCGTGCAGCCCACGGCAATGGAGAGGTGGCTCTTGCCCTCGGCCACGTAGCCGGGCATGGCCACGTCCAGCAGCTGGTACCAGGCGTCTAGGAACTTGGCCGTGACCTCGTTGTTGAGCACGAAGTCCGCCACCTTGCGGTCGTTGCCGGTGAGGCGGCGCATCTCGGGGTCATAGAACGGATTGGGAAGGAAGCGCACGTCAATCATGAGGTCGGCCTCCACGGGCATGCCGTGCTTGAAGCCAAAGGAGAAGACCGAGACCTCCATAAGCTGCTGGTCCGTGAGCTCGGAGAAGGCGCGGCGCAGGCGGGTGCGCAGGGCCTGGGTGCGCAGCTTGCTGGTGTCTATGACCAGGTCGGCGGCATCGCGCACGGCAGACAGCTGGGCACGCTCGCGAGAGATGGCGCTGGCCAGGGACTCGCCGGGGGCGGCCAGCGGGTGGCGTCGGCGGTTCTCGTCGTAGCGGCGCATGAGGACCTCGTCGGAGGTGTCGAGAAACACCACCTGGCAGGAGAGCTCGTGCTCGCGTAGCTGCGAGAGGGACTCGGTTATCTCGTCAAAGAGGCCCTGGCTGCGCAGGTCGCAGGTGACGGCCAGGTGGCGGCCCACGCCGGAGTTGATGCCCACGAGCTCGGCCAGCTGCAGGATGAGGCGGGGCGGCAGGTTGTCTATGCAGAAGTACCCCATGTCCTCAAAGACGTGAAGGGCTTGCGTGCGACCGCTGCCACTCATGCCCGTGATCACCACGACGTCGGGAACGCGGTTGCGGCTCTCCGCCGCCCTCATTCTCTGGCTGTCTCCCATGTTGGTCTCCCCTGCCCCGGTTTCCTGCGTCTGAGTATACAGGCGAGAAGGGCGTGCTTTGGGCCTGACCGGGCCCCGGCTTCCCGCATGCTCAGACGCGGGAAGCCGGGTCCGGATGAGGCTATGCCTCTTGCTGGACTTGGAAGGCTACTCGGACTTCAAGGGCTTCTTCCAGAGGGAGAGAATCAGGCAGCCGACAACGGAGCCGACGAGGCAGGCGACGAGCCACATGACGGGGTTGCCGATGACGGCGGTCACCCAGGCGCCGCCGTGGGGAGCGGGGCTCGTGCAGCCAAAGGCCGCGGAGAGGCCGCCGGCGATGGCGGAGCCGATGATACAGCTCGGCAGGACGTGACCGGGGTCGGCGGCGGCAAACGGAATGGCACCCTCGGAGATGAAGGAGAGGCCCATGATGTAGTTCACCAGGCCGGCGTTGCGGTCGGACTTGGTCCAGCGGTTCTTGAAGAACGTGGTGGACAGGGCGATCACCAGGGGCGGAACCATGCCGCCGACCATGACGGAAGCCATGATGACCTGGCCGGTGGCGCCCAGGCCGCTGCTGGGGTCGAGGGCGGCGGTGCCGAAGACATACGCAGCCTTGTTGAAGGGGCCGCCCATGTCGACGGACATCATGCCGCCGAGCACCATGCCGAGGATGACGATGTTGCTCGTGCCCAGGCTGGCGAGGAAGCCGTTGAGGGCAGTGTTGATGGCGGCGAAGACCGGGTTGAGCGCAAGCATCACAACGCCGATGCCAAGGACGCCCAGGACGGGGTAGATGAGCATCGGCTTGATGCCCTCAAGCGAGCTCGGGAGCTTGTCGCAGGCGTGCTCGATGCCCAGGGTGAGGTAGCCGGCCGCGAAGCCCGCGAAGAGCGCCGCGATGAAGCCGCCGGAGACGAGGGTGGTGGAGTCAAGCGTTCCCAGGTAGGCAAAGTCGTAGCCCGCCTTGGCAAACAGGCCGCCCACGAAGCCCGGAGCCAGGCCCGGACGGTCAGCGATGGAGCTGGCGATGTAGCCCGCGAGGATGGGCAGCATCAGGCCGAAGGCCTCGCCACCGATGGTCTTGAACAGGGCCGCGGCGGGGATGGAGGAGCCGTAGGCCGCGGTGCCCAGGCCGGGCTGGTCGACCAGGAAGGCGATGGCCGTCAGGATGCCGCCGCCGATGACGAACGGCAGCATGTGGCTAACGCCGTTCATGAGGTGCTTGTAGATCTTGTGCCAGATGGACTCGGCCTCACCGGACTCGGCAGCGGGGGCGGCAGAGCCGGCGGCGTTGTGGTGGACGGGGGCCTTGCCGGAAAGCACGATGTCGATGAGCTTCTCGGGGTCGTTGATGCCGGCGGAGACGTTGGTCACGTAGACGGGCTTGCCGTCAAAGCGGGAGAGGTCGACGTTCTTGTCCGCGGCGATGACGATGCCCCTGCAGTGGGCGATCTCGTCTGCGGTGAGGACGTTCTTGGCGCCCGCGGAGCCCTGGGTCTCGGCCTTGAGCGTGATGCCCTTCTCGGCGGCCTTCTTCTCGAGGTTCTCGGCGGCCATATAGGTGTGGGCGATGCCGGTGGGGCAGGCGGTGATGGCCAGGACCTCGGGCCACTCGCTTGCCTGGGCCTTGGGAGCGGCCTCGATGGCATCGCGCTCGTCCTCGGCGGCATCGATGGCGGCGAGGAACTCCTCGGGGGTCGTGGCAGCACGCAGCTCGGCGGCAAAGTCCTCGTGCATGAGGAGCGCGGAGAGCTTGGCCAGCATCTCGAGGTGCAGGCTGTTCTTGCCCTCGGGAGCCGCGATCATGAAGACAAGATCGCAGGGCTTCTCGTCGGGGGCGTTCCAGTCGACGCCGGCGGGCACGGTCATGGCCGCAAGCCCGGCTTGGGCGACGGCGGCCACCTTGGCGTGCGGGATGGCGATGCCCTCGCCCACGGCGGTGGAGAAGTCCGCCTCGCGGGCCAGGACGCCCGCCTTGTACGCCGCGCCGTCGGTGACGTTGCCCACGGCGACGTGCAGGGCCACGAGCTTGTCGATGGCCTCGTCTCGCGTGGATGCGGTGGTGCCTATTGCCACGGCCTCCGGTTTGAGCA
>CAJMPT010000062.1 GCA_905215465.1 uncultured bacterium
ACCCCCAGAACCTCACTCTGTTCAACACGTTCCTGAAGATTATCGCAAGCAGCGCCGGGTCCCTGCTCAACATTACCTCGCTTGCCAACGAGACGGGGGTGACCACCAAGACCATGCGGGCGTGGCTGTCCCTCCTGGAGCAGTCATACATCGTGTTCACGCTTCAGCCCTATCACGCCAATCTGCGGAAGCGCCTCGTCAAGACCCCGAAGCTCTACTTCTACGACACCGGGCTTCTCTGTCATCTGCTAGGCTACACCAATGCCCTTGACGCCGAGCGCTCGGGTGCGCTCGGCCCCCTCTTCGAGAACCTCGTCGTCTCTGAACTGGTAAAACGTTACCTCGGCTCCGGCAAGATCCCAGAACTGTACTTCTATCGGGACGCGCAGGGAGCTGAGGTCGACCTTCTCGACATGACCCATCACGGCAGCCCCAGCATGTTTGAGATCAAGTCGTCCAGAACGTTCAGGAGCAGCTTCACACGTCATCTGGACTCGGTGGGCGAGCTCATTGGCGTGGACAGGGCGCATCGCGCGGTGGTCACGCGCTGTGATGCCAGCACCGAGGTCGCCGGCGAGAAAATCTGGTCTGCCGCGGACTGGCTGGGAGCACCTCTCACCAGCTAGCGTACATTTTGACAATGCGCCCTTCTCGCCAACTGGGCAAACGCGGCGAGAAGGGCACTCGGATCGTCAAAATGTACGCTAAGGCGCAGCCCCGCGGCCCCACAGCCAGCGTGACCCCACTCCCCCACGAAAAAGGCGCCGCCAGTCCTGGGAGGCTGGCGGCGCCGAGGCTTGCCACGTCACGGTCCGGGGAGAGGGTCCGCACCGCACGAGGCGAAGTTAACATCATGATGCCCGGCGAGCTGGAGCCCACTTGAGGGGGTATGGGTTCCACCGGCGAGGCCCTTGACCTGAGGGGGTTGTCTCGGGCGCATCGTGTGCTGTTAGTAGAATAAGTTCACCTGAGCTAACTTCTGTGGTAAACCTTGGCTAACACATAATGTCCACATTCAGCTAGGAATTGTCATGCACACCAACAAAAGCACCGCGAGAAGGACCCCTCCCCGCCCGGTAGGCCGCCTCGTCACCCGCTTTGGCGCCAAGCGGACCGGAGGCCATGGCGGCCTGGAGATCCTGCGCCACATCGGCCCCGGCCTGCTGGTCACCGTCGGCTTCATAGACCCGGGCAACTGGGCGTCCAACATGGCGGCCGGCTCGCAGTTTGGCTACGCCCTGCTCTGGGTGGTCACCCTCTCCACCATCATGCTCATTGTCCTGCAGCACAACGCCGCACACTTGGGCATCGTCACCGGAACCTGCCTTGCGGAGGCAACGCGCAAGCACCTGCCTCGCCAGGCAGCCCTGCTCGTGCTGGGCAGCGCCTACCTGGCGACCGTCGCCACCGCCATGGCCGAGGTCCTGGGCGCAGCCATTGCCCTGCAGATGCTCCTTGGCCTGCCCCTGCGCGCGGGATGCGTCATCGTGGCCGCGGCGTCCCTGCTCATGCTCGCCACCAGCTCCTACAGGCGCATCGAGCGCTGGATCATAGCCTTCGTCTCGGTGGTGGGCCTCTCCTTCCTGGCGGAGCTCGCGCTGGTGGACGTGAGCTGGCCCGCGGCGGCCACGGGCTGGGTCACGCCGTCCCTGCCCACGGGGTCGGTCGCCATCGTGACGAGCGTGCTGGGCGCCGTGGTCATGCCGCACAACCTGTTCCTCCACTCCGAGGTGGTGCAGTCCGTCCACTACGACCAGCAGGGAGACGACGTCATCGAGGAGCGCCTGCGCTTCGAGCTCCTTGACACGCTCTTCTCCATGGGCGTCGGCTGGGCCATCAACTCCGCGATGGTCATCCTGGCGGCCACCACCTTCTGGACGCGCGGCCTCGCCATAGACGACCTCGCCCTGGCGGCCTCCACGCTCGAGCCCATCCTGGGCCCGGCGGCGCGCGCGATCTTTGCCGTGGCGCTGCTGTTTGCCGGCCTCTCGTCCAGCGTCACCGCGGGCATGGCGGCGGGCACCATCAGCGCCGGCATGTTCGGCGAGGAGTACGACATCCACGACAGGCACTCGTCCGTCGGCGTGGCCGCGGCCTTCGTGGGCGCCGTGGCGGCGTGCCTTGCGGTGGAGGACGCTTTCAGCGGCTTGGTCTGGAGCCAGGCGCTCCTCTCGCTGCAGCTGCCCGTCACGGTCTTCGTCCAGATCTGGCTCACCAGCTCCCCCGCCGTCATGGGCCGCCACGCAAACTCCCGCCCGCTCAAGGCGGTCCTCGTGGCCATCGGCCTGACCGTCACCGTGCTTGACCTCACGCTTCTCCTCGGCGCCTAGAGCCCAATGACGCACTTATCGCCAGGTCCCGCCGCACGTGCGGCAAGGGGCCTGGCGAGAAGTGCGTCAATCTTGAAATGCTTTGCGGAATGCGCGGCACAGGCCCGCCTACCTGACCGCGACCTCCATGCAACCACGCTCTACTCGATAGCGAGCGCTCTGTCGAATGCTTCGCGCATGAACTGGCTGCGCGTCTCCTTGAACGCGATGGTCACCATCTCCTCGTCGCCGAGGGTTGGACCTCCCATCAGGTGACAGACCGCTCAAGGCGCAATTTGCGTCGCTTGTGGGATTCACTCTCGTCTTAATGATCGTTAAGGGAACCTTAGCAATAGGGAACCTCATTTAAGGAGGCTTGGCTATCACGAGAGGAGAATGTCATGATTAGCAGAAGGACGTTTCTAGCTTCTTCGCTTATGGCCATCAGCGCTCTTGCAATGCCAAAGTCGGCTTTGGGCGACACCTTGGTTGCATCCGACGTCGAATACAAAATATCCTCTCTTGGTTCAACGTTAAGCGAAATCGAGGCCAACAAGTTTGGTGCAGGACTTGAGGACGTTGATTTCTCGTCCCTTTCAATCTGTCAGCCGATCAGCTTCTATGAGGCAGCCAATGGGTCGATTAGGGAGATTGAGCCGCGATATCCAATTCTTGACCAGCATTCAGATATTAGAATGCTTGCGTACGATATTGGCGCTGAATCTATGATCGTAACAACAGCTCTTGCCGGGCAAATTAATGATGCGGTCAAGAACGGAAATCAAATTGCCGTTGTATACGATTCAAATGGATGCTACCTATTAAAAAGTAACGGCGATTTGATTAGAGTTGGTGAAAGCAGTTATACCGTTTCTACGAGAGATTCGCTTAAAGATGCTTCAACGATAAACACCAGCAGTGCAGTGTTCTCGGAACTTGATGAGATTAATTCAATCAACGCGCTTGCCTCGTCCCTATCCCAGTCAACGCGCTCGACTATTCAGGTTGGTTATGTAACACAAAACCCACCGTCAAATATCTGCTGGGCGGCGTGCGTTGCATCGATTGCAAACTATCGAAACGGAGGGAGCAGAACCGCAGTAAGCGTTGCTCGAGCTTATTATGGGTCTTCGTATAACAGGTCCCTGACAAATACACTGTTCCCGACGGTTCTCTCATCAAATGGAGTGAGCGGGTACACATATTATTCGTCTTGGCCGTCTGACAGCAAGATTAATAGCAATATTGATTCAGGATACCCCTTGGTTGGAATTCTATCTGTCAACGGAAACACGCAGTCGACGCATGCTGTCGTTGTAAGCGGCTGTACCCCATTTGTAAGCATCCTTGTCATGGATCCGGAATTCGGTTTCACAACGGCATCGAAACTAGGCTCCGCTTACGTTTATTCAAGTGGTTATTCCGGCGCAAGCCTGAAAACAATAAGTGCTGCTAGGAGATTGTAGGAGCTAAAGAGCATGATTAGCATCAGCAGAAGGCGCGCCATCTTAGCTGCTTCATTCCTTGCTCTAACCCTTTGTACCTCGTGCGGAAATGCCAGTGACGCCGTCGATGATTCCGATAAGGGTGGCAGCGGCGATCTCAAAGCAGCCAGAAAGCACGTTTCTGATGATAATGTAGTTGACGTATTTCTGTTCTCGCTTGATGGCCAATCTATTTCCGAGATTGATGCGGAAAACCTCCAAGAGACAATCGAGGTCCTTTCCGACCTTGACTCAGAAACTTCAGAGGAACCCGCCGTCGTTTCCGACGGCGGGTCTTCTGGCGGGCGAGATTGCATGTTCTTTGTTGTGTTTGAATCATCGGAAACACTGACGGTTGGAACGGATGGATCTCGCGCTATATACGATTCCGTTTCATTTGAAAGCAGCTATGACGCGTGTCAGAGGACTGACGATTTGTATTCCAGGCTCATAGAAACGACGTCGTTCTAGCTAGAGTCAATCCTAAAGCCAGTAGCTGTGATTCACTCCGTTCGGATTGTCAATCGCGGCGCGGCACAGGCTCGCCTAACTGAGCACGACCTCCATACGGCCGCGCTCCAGGTGGGGCCTGTCCAGAAGCGGGGTGGCGTTTCTGGCGGCGATGCACAGGGTGGAGACGTTGTGCAGATAGGCGGCCGTGGTGATGGGGATGGCGCTTGCCACGCCCAGGCCGATGAGCAGCGAGTTGAACCCCACGATGAAGCGGTAGTCCGCGTGGATGCGCCCCATGAGGCGGCTCGCCAGCTCGCGCATGGTGACCAGGGACTCCAGCGAGGAGTCGTGCACCAGGACGTCGGCCACCGCGCGGGCGATGTCGCTCGCGTCGGACATGGCAACGCTGACGTCGGCGGTGGCCAGCGCCGGCGAGTCGTTGATGCCGTCGCCCACCATGACCACGGTGTGGCCGGCCTCGCGAAGCTCCGCCACGTGGGCGGCCTTGTCCTCGGGGAGCACCTGGGCAAAGTAGCCGTCCAGCCCGAGCTCGCCCGCCACGTGGGCGGCACAGCGCTCGGAGTCCCCCGTGATCATGACCAGGTTGGAGAGGCCCTGGCGGCGCAGGCGCGCCAGCACCGCGGCGGCCTCCGCGCGAGGCGGGTCGCTCACGCAGATGGCGCCCACGAGCTGGCGCTCGCGCGCGATGTAGATGACCGAGCTCGCCGGGGCCTCGCGCTCCATGAGCTCGTCCAGGCCCTCGGGCTTCTCCACGCCCTCGTCCTCAAAGAGGAAGTGCGCGCTGCCGATGCAGACCTCGCGGCCGCCCACGCGGGTGGAGATGCCGTGGGCAACCACGTACTGCACCTCGGCGTGCAGCTCGTCGTCGTGGACGAGGCCGCGGCGCTCGGCCTCCGCCACGATGGCGCGGGCCATGCTGTGCGGGAAGTGCTCCTCGATGCAGGCGGCCAGGCGCAGCACGTCCTCCTCGGAGGCCTCCGTGAACGAGACGATGCGGCTCACGGCGGGCGAGGCGTTGGTCAGCGTGCCGGTCTTGTCGAAGACCACGGTGTCGGCCGCGGCCAGGGCCTCCAGGTACTTGCCGCCGCGCACGGTCACGCCGGCACGCACGGCCTCGTCCATGGCGCTCATCACGGCGATGGGCGTCGAGAGCTTGATGGCGCACGAATAGTCCACCATGAGCACGGCCATTGCCTTGTTGATGTTGCGCGTCACGGCGAGGATGCCAAAGAACGCCAGGAAGCTGTACGGTACGATGGCGTCTGCCAGGCGCTCAGCGCGGCTCTGGGCGCCCGCCTTGAGCTCGCTGGAGTGCTCGACCATGTCCACGATGCCGTCTATGCGAGAGGCCCCCGGAGGCGCCGTGACGCTCACCTTGAGGTCGCCGCTCTCAAGCGCGGTGCCCGCGTAGACGGTGGCACCGGGCTCCTTGCGCACCAGCGCGGCCTCGCCCGTCATGGAGGACTCGTCTATCTCGCCGGCGCCCTCCACCACGGTGCCGTCAACCGGAAGGACGCTGCCCGCGCCCAGGTGGAGCACCATGCCGCGGGTGACGTCCTCGGTGCGCACGCGCACGTCCTGGCCGTCCACCACGGCCCACACGCTCTCCGCGCGCACCACCATGCCCTCGCGCAGCGCCAGGTGGGCGCGGCTCTGCACGTGCTCCTCCATGAGGGCGGAGAGCTGCAGCAGGAAGGTGATGGTGCCCGCCTCGGCAAAGCTGCCGCGGGCGATGGAGGTGGCAATGGCCGTGGCGTCCAGGACCTCCACGGTGACCTCGCCGTCAAGCAGGTGCCGCAGGCCCTCGGCCACAAACCCCACGGCGCGCACGCAGGTCAGCGCCGCGCGAACCGGCGCGGGCAGAAGGACGCGCTTTGCCGCGCGCCACAGCACGAGGCGCGTGGCCTCCACCTGGAAGCGGTTGTTCTCCAGGCAGATCTCCAGCGCGCCCTCGCGCGTGCCCAGGCCAGGCTCGGCCGCCGCGGGCAGGCGCAGCGGGTCAAGCCCGCGCACGGCGGCCAGGACGGCCTCGCGGCACGCGGGCTCAAACGTCAGCAGTATGGAGCCGTTGGCAGCATGGACCTCGGCGGTGCGCACGCCGTCTGCGGCCATGAGGGCGTAGGACACGCCGCGCGCCTCCTCGTCGGTGAAGAGACGCGCGCCGCACCTCAGGCGAAGCCTTCCGGGAAGCTCCGAGACAATCCTGAAGACCATTGGCTAGGCCTCGGCGCCCTCGGCGTCGACCTCGGCGGTGACCTCGGCGCGGATGTCGCCCTCGAGGGCGGCCAGGCGAGCGGCCACGGCGGCGTCGATCTTGGCCTGGCGGCGGGCCTCGGCGGTGGCGTCGTTGGCGTCGTCGACGATGGACTGGGTCTCGGCGGCAACGGCGTCGGTGACCTTGATGCCGGCGGTGGTCACGGCGACGGCAGCCTTGTGGAGCAGGCCGGAGTTGGCAAGGCCGGCCACGGCACCCGCAGCGGCGGCACCGGCAACGGCAAACCAAGCGTGATTGACCTTCATTACGTTCTCCCTTCGTCAGGCGAGAGGCGCGTGCCTCTCACCGTCCTTATGCTTTGCTTACCGGAGCATATGGAGGAGCCGCGGCTAACTTCAACGCAACACGCCGCAGCTCAAGCAAGTCGTCACAGTTGTGACCCGCCCGGACGGCAATGCTCCAATCGGACGCGTCAGCCCGTTGCGTCCACGGCGGACCCAGTGCGTCCCGCCGACGTGAGCGCGGCCCTTCTCCAGGCCGAGGGCGTGGCGCCCATGCAGGCGCTGAAGGCCTGCGCAAACTTGGAGGCGTTGCTGTAGCCCACGGCACGAGCCACGTCCGAGATGCTCCCGTTGCCAACGCGCAGCAGGTCGGCGGCC
>CAJMPT010000063.1 GCA_905215465.1 uncultured bacterium
GCCTCGTCTCGCGTGGATGCGGTGGTGCCTATTGCCACGGCCTCCGGTTTGAGCAGGTCGGTGATTCTCACTTCAAACCCCTTCCCTTATTGACTGGCCCCGCCTTAGCGGGACATCAGGTCCTCAACCTCAGGGCGCGTTGCCAGGTGATCGCTGAACGCGCTTGCGGAGCCGGCTGCCAGGCCCATCTGGAAGGCCGTCTGGTAGCTGCCGGTCTCCATGAGTCCGGCAAGGAAGCCGGCCACGCAGGAGTCGCCCGCGCCAACGGAGTTGACCACGGTTCCGCGGGCGGCCGGGCTCTGGTAGACCTGGCCGTCGGCGGCCACGAGCACGCCGCCCTCCCCCGCCATGGAGACGAGCACGTTCTGGGAGCCCATCTCCTGCATGCGGCGGGCGTAGGGAACGACCTCGTCGCGGGTCTTGAGCGTGACGCCAAAGATGTCCCCAAGCTCGTGGTTGTTGGGCTTCACGAGGAAGGGGCGCAAGGAGAGCACGCGGGTGAGCAGATCGCGCTCTGCGTCCACGACGATGCGCACACCGTGGCCGGCCAGGCGCTCCATGACCTGCTCGTACATGTCGGAAGGCAGCGTGTTGGGTACGGAGCCGGAGATGACGAGGGTGTCATCCTGGCCAAGGACGTCCAGCTTGGAGAAGAGCTCGTCAACGTCGGCAGCGGTGATGTGGGGACCCTGGCCGTTGAGCTCGGTCTCCTCCTGGGCCTTGACCTTGGCGTTGATGCGCGTGAAGCCCTCCTCGACGTGCACGAGGTCGGCGTCGACCCCGGCGTCTGTCAGGAGTTTCTCCAGCGCCACTCCGGTCACGCCGGCAGAGAAGCCCAGCGCACGGGAGGGGTGGCCGAGGTTGCCCAGGACAATGGACACGTTGATGCCCTTGCCGCCGGGAAGAAGCTGCTCATAGGTGGTGCGGTTGATGGTGCCCAGACGCATCTCGTCTACGCGGACGATGTAGTCCAGCGAGGGGTTGAACGTAACGGTGAAGATCATGCGATGCCTCCGCTCTCTCTTCAGGCCCTTGCGGGCGTCTGCCTTGCTCGTTGTTGGGTATTATTGCTCATTCTTGCGCGGTTGTGCGCAGGAATTTGCAGAAAATAGCATTTTCGTTCAACAACGAGCAAAGGCGAGAAGGGCGAGGAGTCGTGGAGGCACCCACAACTTCGTGACTAGGCGTCCACCACCATGACGTTCTCGCAGCCCAGAAGGGCCGAGGTGGCGGGAAGGGTGCTGGTGATGAGGACGGCGTCCTCGAAGCTGGCAAAGCTCACACGGCTCACGCGGTCTGCCTTGCTGGCGTCAGCAAGCACAAAGCGGTTGAGGGTCTGGCGCATGGAGAGGCGCTTGACCTCGGCCTCGGCCACGTCGGGCGTGGTGAAGCCGTCCTTGCGCGTGATGCCATTGGCGCCCCAGAAGCCCAGCGTGAAGTGGTAGTTCGCGATGGCGGCGTTGGTGTCGGGGCCCACGACGGCCTGCGTTGCGCTCTTGAGGGTGCCGCCCAGGACGATGACCTCAAAGCCGCGCGAGGCCAGCTTGAGCGCGTGCGAGACGCTGTCGGTGGCGTAGGTCGCACGCATCTCGTCAAGGCAGTCAACCAGCAGGTCGACGGAGGAGCCGGCGTCCAGGTAGACAAAGTCCTGCGGGCCCACCAGGCGCGCGGCGGCCTGGGCGATGGCGCGCTTCTGGGCCACGTTCTTGGCGGAGCGCTCGGCCACGGGCACGTCGTGCTGGACGTCCTCGGCGTCAAGCGCCACGGCGCCGCCGTGCACCTTGTTGAGCTTGCCGGCATCCGCCAGCTGGGCAAGATCGCGGCGAATGGTTGACTCAGAGATGCCCATGCGCTCGGCGAGCTCGCCGACGGTGGCCGAGCCCTCCTCATTCACGATGCCCAGGATCTTTGAGTGGCGCTTGTCCGCAAGCATGGTTTTCTCCCCTTCCAAAACCTTCCAACTTCGCGCAAAAGTATACGTCGAGAAGTGCGCCGCGGCCGCCAATCCCCGCCCGGCGGCCGCGGCGCCCCCCCCGTCCTGTGGAGGGAACGTAGTCTTTCTCGCGCACAGGCGTATTTGCGATTCAGCGCTCCCTATAGCCCTACCTGGGGATTGCATGCCTCGTGCAAGCGTGAGGAAAGTCAGCTGTCCGCGGCCGGAAAGCCAGCTGCAAGTGCTGCGGAGTAGCCTAACGCCACCAATCGGAGAGGGGGCACACGTGGACGTCATCCTTGCGGGCTCAGACTCGCTTTGGCTACTCAGAAAAGCACGGTCGGACGCGGGACTTGGCCTGACTTCCGTAGAGGGCGGACCCAGGTCACACGTGCCGCACGCGACCGAGCTCGCCGCGCTAAGGAACGCACTGCCGGACGACTTCAGGACGTTTGGGCCAGACTCGCCCCTCGAGCTGACGTCACTCAGCCGAGAGGGACGCCCCTGTCTGAGGTCAGTTAGGGCGCACGCTAGCCTAGCAGGCATTACTGAAGGAACCTATCTGCTGGTCACAGGCCTTCCCGAGAGCGGACCCCGCATCTATGTGGAGGGTCCTGCGCTCACGCTTGCGCACATGGCGTCACGCTTGGGTCAGGCCGTCAAGAGGGAGGCCCTTACCGAGGAGGCGGCCTTCTTCAGGCTGATGGGACTAGCCTCGGAACTCTGCGGCACCTATGGCCGTGACCCCGCAAACCCCGCGAAAGGAGAGTGCTCCTGGGACATCGACGCGCTCTGCTCTTCTGATGAGCTTCTTCGTTCCCTTGGCGTAATCACCGGCGTGCGCGGCGTGCGCCCGGCAAGACAGGCAGCGGGGCTCGTGATTCCCGGATCTGCCTCCCCCGCCGAGAGTCTGCTTGCCATGGCCATGAGCCTCCCCGCAGACCTGGGCGGCGTCCCATTTCCCGCCTTTAGGCACAATCAGGCGCTCCCCTGGCCACAAGACTTCAACGGACTCATCAAGCACCAAACCATGACGCCCGACTTCTATTGGCCGCAGCACTCCGTGGCGCTTGAGTACGACGGAACCCGCCATGCCGAGAAAGACCGCGTCTGGGAAGACCACCGACGCCAGCAGGACTACACCACCTGCGGGATATCGCTGCTCTGCGCCCAAGCAGAGGACCTCAGGAGCGCCGGGGCGCTCGAACGCCTCATGCGTATCGTCGCGCTCCAGCTGGCGTCAAGGGAGAAGGCGGGATTTCTCCAGAAAGTCGAGGCGGCGCTTCTGGAACCGGGGTCTTCGGCGGCGCGCGCGACGCTTCTTTCGCAGCTGCTGCCACCCGCGCAAGACGGGCAGAGCACCGAGGAATCCCCGCACTCATGAGTGCGGGGCCATCCAGTGCGGGTTTTAGCTCGCAAGCGCCCCGCACTGGATTTGGCGAGAAGGACATAACCGCAGGTACTTCTCGTCGCGGTTCATCCAGTGTGGGCACCAATCCCCGCACTGGATGGGAGCGCCCGTAGAGTGCCAACAAGATAACGGAGCCCGGAGGAGTCCGGGCCCCGCGGGGGACGCGCGTATGGTGAGAAGCGCCAGCAGGGGCTACTCCTCGATGGCCGCCTTGAACCAGCTGGTCAGGCTCGTGGGGTGCGTGATGCCGGTGCCCACGACCACGGCCCAGGCACCCTCGTCCATGACGAGCTTGGCGTCGGCGGGCGTGTGGACGTGGCCCTCGCAGATCACGGGGAAGCCGGGGAACTCCTCGAGCGCCTGGCGCAGGATGGGGATGTCCGGGCCGTCGTTCATGGTGGTGTCGATGGCCGCCTTGTTGTGGCTGAGCGTGGTGGAGACCAGGTCGCAGCCACAGGCCACGCCGCGACGGATGTCCTCGATGGTCATGCAGTCGGCCATGATGAGGGTGTCGCACTGCTCGCGCAGCTCGTGAACGGTCTCCTCGAAGGTGCGACCGTCCGGACGCGGGCGGTCGGTGGCGTCGAGGGCCACCACGTCGGCGCCGGCGTTGACGCAGGCCACGGCGTGGCGCAGGGTCGGGGTGATGTAGACGCCCTCGTGGCCCTCCTTCCACAGGCCGATGACGGGCACGTCGCAGCGGCCCTTGATGGCAGCGATGTCAGAGAGGCCCTGGCAGCGGATGGCGGCGGCGCCACCGAGCTCACAGGCGCGGGCCATCTGGGCCATGGTCTCCGGGTGTCGCAGGGGCTCGCCGGGGTACGCCTGGACGCTAACGATGAGCTTGCCCTTGATGGACTGGACGAGCGGACTGGTTGCCATGCTTGCTCCTTTCACACCGGTGCGGCGAGAAGTGCGCACCGCACCGGATGCCGACGCTTGCTCCGCCGGCTACTCGAACTCGACGTAGGCGGACTTGACGATGTTCTCGGCGGCGCCGATCAGGGGCGCGTCCCCGCCCAGATCGCCGGAGACGACGGGCGTCTTGGCGCACGGGGGCATGACGGCCTCGGACCAGCCGGCGGCCATGGCGTCGTGCCAGGCAGGGCCGCACTGGGCCACGGAACCGGAGAGGATGATGCAGTCCGGGTCGAGCATGTTGACGAGGCTGCCCAGGACCTCGCCAATGGCGTGTCCGCTTCTGGCCTCGGCCTCTATGGCGGCCTTCTCGCCAGCCGCGGCGCGGCGGTCGATGACGGCGCCGTCGACGTCGTTGCCGTCCTCGCCCTTGGGGTCGCCGCCGAGCTCGAGGTAGCGGTCGATGATGCCCGGGCCGCAGGCGATGGTCTCGAGGTGGCCGGTGGCGCCGCACTGGCACGGGATGCCGGCGGCGTCCGTGCAGCTCACGTGGCCGATGTGGCCGGCCTCGTTGTGGGCGCCCAGCATGATGGAGCCGCGCTCCACGAAGGCACCGCCGATGCCCGTGCCCACGGCCACCACAAGGCAGCTGGAGGCGTCGCGGCCGGCGCCCCAGCGGGCCTCGCCCAGGGCGTGGGCGTGCACGTCGTTGAGAACGCGGGCGGGCAGGCCCGTGGCCGCGGTCAGCTCAGCGCTCAGGTGGGTGCCGCCCCAGCCGGGCATCATGTCGTTTGCGTAGGTGACGTCGCCGGTGCGCGGGTCGATGACGCCTCCGGAGGAGACGCCGATGCCGCAGACGTCCTCGCCGGCAAGCTCGATGACGCGCTTGGCCATCTTGATGGCGTTGGCCAGGACCTGCTGGCCGCCCTTCTTGGCCTCGGTCGGGATCTTGTCGTAGAACTTCACGACGGGCTTGGCGCCCTCCTCGAGGGTCACCAGCGCGGACGCGATCTTGGTGCCGCCGATGTCGATGGCCACTACCTTCTTGCCCTGAGCCATGGTTCCTCCAACCTCAGACGTTCAGACGTTTTGATAAGGACGGGCGCTTCCCGCGCAGGCTCGCGCGCCTCCCCGCACCCTACAGGACGGGCGGACGCCGGAAAGGGCGCCCGCCCGCAGGGGGATGAAAAGGGTTCGCCCGCCACCTGGGGCGGTCGCTCCCCTCTTCTACCGCTTAGAGCAGGCCGTTGTCGGCGAGGACCTTGCGGATGGCCTCGACGTTCTCGCCGGTCATGGCCTTGACGGGACGGGGCATGGTGGGGCTGTCAAAGACGCCCATGAGGTTGAGGGCGGTCTTGAAGGCGCCCACGCCACCGGCGTAGCCCTGGACGCCAGAGGTGACGTCCCAGATGTGGGAGATCTCGTTCAGGCGGTCCTGCTCGGCCTTGACGGTGGCCCAGTCACCAGCCTGGGCGGCCTTCCACATGCGGACGTAGCCCTCGGGCTCGACGTTGGCCAGGCCCGGGACGGAGCCGTCGGCACCGCCGAGGTAGGCGCCGTCGACGACGACCTCGTGGCCAGTGAGCAGGGTCAGCGGGTGACCGAGCTTCTCGTTCTCCTGGACCAGGTAGCGGAAGGAGATGTCGTCGCCGGAGGAGTCCTTGACGCCGGCGAGCACGCCCTCAGCGCCGAGCTTGGCCAGAAGCTTCCAGGGGAGCTTGGTGTGGACGCAGACGGGGATGTCGTAGGCAAAGATCGGCAGGTCGAGCTCCTCGTGCAGGATGCGGAAGTGCTCCTCGACCTCGGCCATGCCCTGCAGGGCGTAGAACGGGCAGGTGGCAACGAGGGCATCGGCGCCGAGCTCCTGGGCCTGCTTGCCCTGCTCGATCATGCGCTCGGTCTCGGTGTCGATGATGCCGACGAGGACGGGCACGCGGTGGTTCACGATGCGCACGGCCTCGGAGATGATCTGGCGGCGGCGCTCGTCGGTGGAGAAGACGACCTCGCCGGAGGAGCCGAGGAAGAACAGGCCGTCGACACCCGCGTCGACGAGGCGGTTGATCAGGCGCTCGAAGGAGGGAACGTCCAGCTCGTGGTCGGGCGTGTCGGGAACGACGACGGGAGGAACGACGCCGCGAATCTGGAACTTGTCAGCCATGGGAGAAAACCTTTCTGTCTGTGGCGGGGGCTTCTCCCCCGCCCTTGCCCTTGCGGGCCCCAGTGATACTAGACCCTAGAAGCCGACGGGCGTCACCGCTCGCCGAAATGCATGAAAGCCAGGAGCCGGTCCTCGAAGTCGTTGATGCGCTCGTGGACAAACTTGGGGTATGTGACCAGCTCCTTCTTGGTGCAGGCCGTGCGGTTGAACACGGCGTAGCAGCCCAGGGACGGCTGCTGGGCGTCCATGAGGCCGCAGCCCAACAGAAGCTCCGTGTCCTCGTGAAGCAGCGTGGCCAGGCTTGCCGCGTCCACGTATCCAAGCGCCGAGAAGAACTCGTCCAGCCGCTCGGCCGCCGGGTCCTCCTCGCGGAAGTGGCGCGTGACGCCGGAAAAGGCCAGCGAAGAGGCGCCCGCCTCCCAGGACCCGCGGAAGTCCGCGGGCGTGAGGTTGAAGGCCGCGCACTTGACCACACCGGGCACCAGCGCCGCGCATGCCATGGAAAGAAGGCCGCCCAGGCCCTCGCCCCAGGTCATGACGCGGCTGGCGTCAACGCCCTCGAGCGTGCGCGCAATGCCAGCCACGGCAACGGCGTCGTCGATGAGCTGGGCGAGCACGAGCGCGTCCGGCCCATCCTGCCAGCCAGCCGTGACGTCCTTGGCCCACGGGCGGCACTCCAGGTGGCAGACGGCATAGTCGGGCGCCAGGTAGCGCGTGAGGTGGTGCCAGCCACGCA
>CAJMPT010000064.1 GCA_905215465.1 uncultured bacterium
CCCATGGAGGACATCAACCTCCACTTCACCGGCGACTTCCACGCCATCGGCGCGGCCAACAACCTCTGCGCCGCCATGCTGGACAACCACATCAAGCAGGGTAACAAGCTGGGCGTCGACCCCAGGCGCATCGTGTGGAAGCGCTGCGTAGACATGAACGACCGTCAGCTCAGGAGCATCGTCGACGGTCTGGGCGGCATCGCCAACGGGATGCCTCGCGAGGACGGCTTCGACATCACCGTGGCCTCCGAGGTCATGGCCGCGTTCTGCATGGCCTCCGACCTCATGGACCTGCGCGACCGCCTGGGCCGCATGGTCATCGCCTACACCTACGATCGCCAGCCCGTCACCGTGGCGGACATCCACGCCCAGGGCGCCATGGCGGCCCTGCTCAAGGATGCCATCAAGCCCAACCTGGTCCAGACCCTCGAGGGCAACCCCGCCTTCGTCCACGGCGGCCCCTTCGCAAACATCGCCCACGGCTGCAACTCGGTGGAGGCCACGACCACGGCCATGAGGCTCGCGGACTATGTGGTCACCGAGGCGGGCTTTGGCGCCGACCTCGGCGCGGAGAAGTTCCTGGACATCAAGTGCCGCGCCACGGGCCTTGCCCCCTCGGCCGTGGTCCTGGTGGCCACCGTGCGCGCACTCAAGTACAACGGCGGCGTGGCCAAGGACGCCCTCACCGAGGAAAACCTCGCGGCGCTCGAGGCCGGCATGCCCAACCTGCTGCGCCACGTCTCCAACATCAAGGACGTCTGGGGCCTGCCCGTCGTGGTGGCCATCAACGCCTTCCCGACCGACACCTCTGCCGAACTGGCCCTGGTTGAGGAGAAGTGCAACGAGCTTGGCGTTAACGTGGCCCTCTCGGAGGTCTGGGCCAAGGGCGGCGAGGGCGGCCGCGCGCTTGCCGAGGAGGTTCTGCGCCTCTGCGAGGAGCCTTCCGACTTCCGCTTTGCCTACGAGCTTGACCAGCCCCTGGCCAAGAAGGTCGAGGCCATCGCCACGCGCGTCTACCACGCCGACGGCGTGGACTTCTCGCCCAAGGCGGCCCGCATGCTGAGGCAGCTGGAGGAGCAGGGCTTTGGCGGGCTTCCGGTCTGCATGGCCAAGACCCAGTACAGCTTCACGGACGACCCCAAGCGCCTGGGCGCCCCCGAGGGCTTCCGCATCACGGTGCGCGACCTGCGCGTCAGTGCCGGTGCCGGCTTTGTCGTGGCCCTCACGGGAGACATCATGACCATGCCGGGCCTGCCCAAGGTGCCCGCCGCCGAGAACATCGACGTCACGCCCGACGGCCGCATCGTCGGCCTGTTCTAGCGCCCTCGCCAAGAGCCTAGCTTCGGAGTCACATGCTTTCTGAGACAAGTTCCACCAGCCTGACCGCGCTGCCCGCCGCCGCCTTTGCGGAACGCCTCGCCGCCCGCGAGCCCGTTCCCGGAGGCGGCGGCGCGGCCGCTCTCGCGGGCGCCCTGGGCGCCGCACTGGCGTCCATGGTGGCCAACTACACCGTGGGCAAGCCCCGCTACGCCGACGTGGAGACGGACGTCCGTCATGCCCTCGCGGCGGCCGGCCGCATCCGTCGCGAGCTTCTCGTCCTGGTTGACGAGGACGCCCGCGCCTACAGCCTGGTGTCCGCCGCCTACGCCCTTCCCAAGGGTGACCCCGGGCGCGCCCGGGCCGTCGAGGCGGCCCTGCACGAGGCCGCGCTTCCGCCCTACCGCACCATGGCGGCCTGCGCCCGCGCCCTCGCCGTCCTCGAGGAGCTCGGCGAGAAGGGCTCGCGCATGCTCCTCTCGGACGTGGCATGCGGCGCCCACCTCTGCCGCGCCGCGCTGGAGGCGTCCGCCGTCAACGTCTACGTCAACACGGCGTCCATGGCCGACCGTGACCGCGCCCGCGAGCTGGAGTCCGAGTGCGAGGCACTCCTCGCGCAGTGGGCGCCCCGCGCGGCCGAGCTTGCCTGCGCCATGACCGCCAAGGTCAGGAGGGAGTCCTGATGGCCGAGCTTCTGAAGGGCGCGCCCGTCGCCCGCGCGCTCACCGAGCGCCTGGCCGCGCGCGCCGAGGCCCTGACGGCCGCCGGCGCCACGCCGCGGCTCGCCGTGATCCGCGTGGGGGAGCGCGCCGACGACGTCTCCTACGAGCGCGGGCTGATCAAGCGCTGCGAGAAGGTCGGCATAGTCGCCGACGTGCGCGTCTTGTCCGCCGACTGTACGCAGGAGGAGCTTCTCTGCTGCGTGGAGGCCGTGAACGCCGATGCCTCGGTGCACGGCTGCCTGATGTTCCGCCCGCTTCCCGCCCAGCTTGACGAGCGCGAGGCCGCGGCGGCTCTCGACCCCGCCAAAGACGTGGACTGCATGACGGACGCCTCCCTGCTCACCACGCTGGCGGGCCGCGCGGGCGGCTTTGCCCCCTGCACGGCCGAGGCGGTGCTGGAGGTGCTGGACCACTACGGCGTTGCCCTCGAGGGCGCGCGCGTGACCGTGGTGGGGCGCTCGCTCGTCATCGGAAGGCCCGTCTCGCTCATGCTCCAGGCCAGAAACGCCACCGTGACCATGTGCCACACCCGCACGGCCGACCTTGCCGCCGAGTGCCGCCGAGCCGACGTTCTTGTTGCCGCCACGGGCCATGCCGGCACCGTGGGCGCGGACTGCGTGGCGCCCGGCCAGGTGGTCGTTGACGTGGGCATAAACTGGGACGAGAAGAGCCAGCGCCTGGTGGGCGACGTGGACTTTGACGCCGCGGAGCCCATCGCGGGCGCAATCACGCCCGTGCCCGGAGGCGTGGGCGCCGTGACCACCGCGGTTCTTGCCAAGCACGTCATCGAGGCCGCAGAGAGGAGCGCCTTCGCATGAGCCAGGACCTTACCTACAGCAAGCTCGACAAGCCGCGCGTGGAGGCCGCCGTCCGCGAGTTCCTTCTGGCGATAGGGGAGGACCCCGACCGCGAGGGCCTCCAGGGCACGCCCGACCGCGTGGCGCGCGCCTGCGAGGAGATCTTCGGCGGCATGCAGGAGGATCCGGGCGCCCACCTGCGCAAGCAGTTCCACGAGCCGGGAAACGAGGAGATGGTCATCGTCCGCGACATCCCGTTCTCGTCCATGTGCGAGCACCACCTGCTGCCCTTCGTCGGCAAGGCGCACGTCTGCTACATCCCGCGCGACGGGCACGTGACGGGCCTCTCCAAGATCAGCCGCTGCGTCAATGGGTACGCCAAGCGCCCGCAGCTGCAGGAGCGCCTGACCGCGCAGATCGCCGACGCCATGGTGCGCGAGCTCGATCCGCTGGGCGTCCTCGTGGTGCTGGAGGCCGAGCACACCTGCATGACCATGCGAGGCGTACGCTCCGCTGGCTCCAAGACCACCACGTCCGCCGTTCGCGGCTGCCTCAAGGAGATCAAGTGCCGCCAGGAGGCCATGCAGCTCATGCTTGGCAGCAACCGCTAGCCCCCATTGTCAGGTTGAGATTGGGAGGGTGTATGTACAGGGTTCCGTTCGAGGTGGCCCACCTCACGTATGACCAGGCGCTGGCCGAGCTGCATTCGGCGCTGCGCTTTGGGATCTGCCCCATGCTGGAGACCGTGGAGGACATGCTCGCCGAGCTGGGCGATCCGGACCTCTGCTTTGAGTCCGTGCAGATTGCAGGCACCAACGGCAAGACGTCCACCTCGCGCTTCACGGCGGCCATCCTGGCCGGCGAGGGGCTTTCCGTGGCCCTCTACACCTCGCCCGAGCTGGTGAGCTACACCGAGCGCATGGAGGTCGGCGGCGCTCCCGTCAGCGAGGCCGCATTCGCCCACGGCATCGCGGCCGCCACCGAGGCGGGCCGTCGCGTCAACGCGCGCCGCGCGGCCGCCGGCGAGCGTGCCTACGACGTCACCGAGTTCGACACCCTCACCGTGGCAGCTGCCGTCGTCTTTGCCGAGGCAGGCGTCGACGTGGCGGTGCTCGAATGCGGCATGGGCGGCCGTTGGGACGCCACCTCGGCCGTCAAGTCCATCCGCACCGTGGCCGTCACGGGCATCGGCCTTGACCACACGCGCATCCTCGGCGACACCCTAGAGGCCATCGCCGGCGAGAAGGCCGCCATCATCAAGCCCGGGCGCGCCTGCGTGCTGGGCGTCGGATGCGCCACGCCCACGAGCGTGGAGGACGTCTTCCTTGAGCGGTGTGCCGCCTCCGGCGTGACGCCCACGCTGGTGCGCGCGCTCGACCGCTTCGACGTGGCCGGCGAGATGCACCCTGGCATTGCCCGCGAGCACGCGCACCTTCCCCAAGCCAGCTTTGGCGTGACCAAGCGCCCGAGCCGCCTGGGCGCCCCGCTTGAGCTCTCCGTCAGCACCCCGCGCGCCCTCTACGCGGAGCTCGCCTGCCTCAAACCCTGCTACCAGGCCGCAAACGTCGCCTGCGCCGTGACGCTCGCCGAGGCGCACCTCGGCCGTGCCCTCAACCAGGACGCCCTCTTTGAGTCGCTGGTCACCTGCCCCACGCCCGGCCGCTTCCAGCTCCTTCGCCCCGAGCCACCCGTCCTCATCGACGCCTGCCACAACCCCCAGAGCGTTCAGGCGTTTCTCGCCGCGGTGGCTGCCGTTGAGCCTGACGTGGTCGCCCGTCCGCAGCTGCTCTGCGCGGTCCTCGCCGACAAGGACGTGGCCGGCATCGTGGACCTTCTGGCTGGGGCCTTTCCGTCGGTGTGCGTGACGCAGACCGTGTCACCCCGTGCCCTGCCCGCCCACGAGCTGGCCGAGCTCTTCCGCGAGAAGGGCGTCACGGTCACGGCGGAGTATCCGGATGTGCAGGCCGCAACGTCGGCTTTGTGTGGAGAATCCTACGTTGCGTGCGGCTCCATCACCCTTGCCGGCGAGGTTGCAGGCCTTCTGGGCTAGGCTCTGCTACAATCGTGCGAGTTGCCGCGGCATGCGTCACGGCCGCCTGACTGAAGTCACAAGAAGGAGTCCCAAACATGCAGGAACTGCTCGACCAGCTCATCACGCCTGAGGTTCGCATGGTGCTCTACCTCATGGTCGTCTGCGTCGTCATGCTGTACATCCTCTCCATCGTCTACGTCATCCGCGACGCCCAGCGCCGTGGCGCGGAGCCCTGGTGGATGTGGGCAATCATCTCCGTCATCCCCATTGTGGGCCTGCTCGCCTACGTCATCCTGCGTCCGAGCTCCTACCTCATCGACCGCGAGGAGCAGGATCTCGACATCGCCCTGCGAGAGCACCAGCTGTCCCACTACGGCATCTGCCCCAAGTGCGGCGCCCCCATCGACCGTGACTTCGTGGTGTGCCCCATCTGCAACACGCAGGTCCGCAACGTCTGCCCCACCTGCCACCGCCCGCTCAACGCGGACTGGAAGGTCTGCCCCTACTGCCGCACCCGCATCCAGTAGCGCGGCCGCACGGCACCCCCGCACCCAAGGCCAGGCGAGAAGAACGCACTTCTCGCCTGGCCTTTTGCTGCCGCCGTGCCCCGCAAATTGGGGACGTGTTCAAATTTGCGCAAAAACGAACACGTCCCCAATTTGCGGGGGCGGGCAGGCGGTGATTTGCTACGCGTTTGTTGTCCGGCGCACAAGCGACGCGTGTTTGTGGTAAACCAGACTCAATGCAGTCGCAGGAAAGGTAATTCAGCATGTTCGTGCCGCACCAGGGCATCTTCACCACCCAGACTATCTAGGCGTCTGTCCCCCAAGGGCCGCGAGGCCACGTGACAGGCGCCACATACTCGCCCAGCACCGGGTCCTCCCGGCGTGCGGGCGTTTTTCATGTCGAGTACACTGAGTGGGCTCAGTGCCCAAGGGAAGAGGTTTTTGCGATGAAGGTTCTCTACAACGACGGCCACGTGGACGAGTGCCCGGCCGAGGAGGTCACGCACGTCATCCGCCACAGCGCGGCCCACATCATGGCCCAGGCCATCAAGCGGCTGTACCCCGAGGCCGACTTTGCCTACGGCCCCGCCACGGACAACGGCTTCTACTACGACGTCGACCTTGGCGAGAAGAAGATCTCCGAGGAGGACTTCCCCGCCATCGAGGCCGAGATGAAGAAGATCTGCAAGGAGAACCTCAAGTTCCAGGTCTTCGAGCTTGACCGCGAGGAGGCCGTCGCCCTCATGCAGGAGCGCGGCGAGAAGTACAAGGCGGAGCACATCGGCGACCTTGCCGAGGACGCTCGCATCACGTTCTACCAGCAGGGCGAGTACATCGACATGTGCGTCGGCCCGCACCTCACGTACACGAAGGCCCTCAAGGCCTTCAAGCTGACGGGCGTCTCGGGCGCCTACTGGAAGGGCGACAAGAACAACAAGATGCTCACGCGCATCAACGGCATCGCCTTTGCCAGCAAGGAGGAACTCGACGAGCACCTGCACCTTCTCGAGGAGGCCAAGAAGCGCGACCACCGCAAGATCGGCCGAGAGATGGACCTCTTCATGATGCGCGACGAGGCCCCCGGCTTCCCGTTCTTCCTGCCCAACGGCATGATTCTCAAGAACACGCTGCTCGACTACTGGCGCGAGATTCACCACAAGGCCGGTTACGTTGAGATCTCCACGCCGCTCATCATGAACAAGCAGCTCTGGAAGACGTCTGGCCACTGGGACCACTACAAGGACAACATGTACTCCACGGTCATCGATGACGAGGAGTACTGCATCAAGCCCATGAACTGCCCCGGCGGCGTTCTAGTCTACGCCTCCAAGCCCCACAGCTACCGAGAGCTGCCCATCCGCGCCGGCGAGATCGGCCTGGTGCACCGCCACGAGCTGCGCGGCGCCCTGCACGGCCTGTTCCGCGTCCGCTGCTTCAACCAGGACGACGCCCACCTGTTCGTCCGCCCCGACCAGCTCACGGATGAGATCGTGGGCGTGGTGAACCTCATCGACTCCGTGTACCAGAAGTTTGGCTTCAAGTACCACGTCGAGCTCTCCACGCGCCCCGACGACTCCATGGGCTCCGACGAGGACTGGGCCCGCGCCGAGGAGGGCCTGAAGGCCGCCCTCAACAAGCTGGGCATGGACTACGAGGTCAACGAGGGCGACGGCGCCTTCTACGGCCCCA
>CAJMPT010000065.1 GCA_905215465.1 uncultured bacterium
TGACAACACAACATTGGCGGGCGGCGGGACGCAGGCGCCACGCGATTCAGTTGCCAGCTGTTGCTGTTCATCCGATGAACGGCTTTGGTGAGGTTGGGAGGTGAACGCATGGGCGACGAGGGTTGGCAGATATCGGATGTCGTGGCGCTGCTCGGCATAGGACGTCGCGCGGTCCAGCGCTCGTGCGGCCAGAACCTCGCCTCCGGTGACCTGGGAATCGTCCGCGTTGACGGCAGCAAGCCCGGCAAGCGCTCCTACGGCGCCGAAGAGCTGGCGCAGCTCAACCTGGTGAACGTCATGAACCAGGACGGCATGGACCTGGCCTCCGTGCGCGATGTCTTTGACCAGGCGAGAAGTGCGGACGGTCTCAAACGCCTGGCCGAGCGCCGGCGCGAGCTTGACCTCGAGCGCGCCGAGGACGCGACCGCACGCCACCTTCGCGGCCGCGCACTGGCCGTGCGCGGCGACCCCGATGCCTTGGGAGAGCTCGTCGAGCGCGAGGCTGCCGCCGGGCTCGCGCGGGCTGGGGTCGCGGGGCCGTTCCCGAACGGCTGGCTACTCCCCCACCTGGCCAAGGCGGCCGCGACCGGCGCCTGGGAGGCGTGCCGGCCCGATGGGCTTCTCGCCGTTCTTGAGACTCTCGGTCTCGACCTTGCAATAGAGCTGCTCCTGGGACCGGGCTCCTTCGCCCGCGTCGTTGGGGCGCTGGAAGAATAGGAAGGATTTGGAGCATGTCAATCGATTGGTCCTTCACTAAGCCAAAGGCGTTTTTCGCCGGAGCGATTCTTGGCCTCGTGGTAGCCACCATTGTGGTGACGAGGTTCTTCACGCCGGCAAAGGAGGTCGTCCACGAGGTGGAGACCCTCTCGCCCTCCACGGTCTTCGAGCGCGTGGTCGCGCAGGACGAGCTGGTCTGCGCCTCGCAGAACTACAGCATCGTGGACAAGGCCACCGACACGGCCCGCCTCTTTGACCTCATCGACCTGCCTTGGACCACGAACAGCTTCTGGTACCGCTATTGCGGGACCATCAAGGCCGGTGTCAACCTGAAGACCGCGGAGTTTAGCCAGGACGAGAGCGACCCCAACAAGATCACGGTCACGCTCGACCAGCCCTACATCATCTCCAACACCCCTGACATGAAGAAGTCCGGCGTCCTCGAGGAGCACAACAACATCTTCAATTTCATCGATGTCAGCGATGTTGACGCCTTTCAGGCTCAGTGCGTCGAGCGCAGCCAGCAGGAGGTTCTGGACGGTGGGCTCTTTGACGATGCGAAGACCAATGCCGAGGCCAATCTCAAGTCCATGTTCACCGCCGCCCTGGGTGACCAGGCGGAGCTGACGGTCGTCTTCAAGGAAGGCTAGGGCGAGTGCGGCGCACTTCTCGCCACGTATTTGAGGATGTGGCAGGAGATTTGGTGCCTTGGGACAGATAGAGCCACGAATTGCCGGCCATGGCAGGGAATTGCTGCCATGGCCGGTTTTTTCTGGCTCGGGGTTTGGGACGGCCGCACAAAACTGGGCTTAGTGCGAGATGGGGGTGCGGACGATTTCTTGGACGGGCTCAGAGCGGCAGCCCGAGCCTGCGCCTCCTGCCGTCAATCGTCTCGTAGCCGCCGCCGAACCTCTTCAGCCTGCCCGCGTTGTACCACTCGACGTAGCGGGCGACCTCGTCGCGCGGCTCCTCCCACGTGGCCCCGGACCAGTCCCCGCACCGGAACATCTCCGCCTTGAGCCTGCCGAAGAGCCCCTCGCACACCGCGTTGTCGGGCGAGTGGGCCTTGCGGGACAGGGGGCGGACGACCCCCAGGCGGGCGCAGGCCTCGACCCAGGCCGGGGTCCCGTGGTGCCAGCGCGGTCCGAGTGCAGGATGGCCGTGCGGCCGGCCATGTGGCGCGCCCCCTCCCGCAGCATCTCGGCGACCAGCGCCGAGGAGGGGCTGTCGCCCAGCGAGCAGGCGACGACGCGCCCGTCGTGGAGGTCGACCATGGGCGACAGGTAGAGCTTGCGGCCGCCCCCGGGCAGCGAGAACTCGCTGATGTCGGTGGAGGAGGCCAGGCCGGGCGCGGGGGCGCGGAACTCGTGGAGGTCGCGCCCGGCGTCGAGCAGCAGCAGGTTGGGGGCGCCGGCCAGGCCGCGCTCGCCCGCGCAGGAGCCCCAGCGCCTGGCGCGGCGCGGCGGGCGGGCCGACAGCCCCTCCTCGCGCATCGCCCGGCGCACCACCTTCTCGGAGACGCCGGCGCCCCCTCCCGGCGGCGAGGCGCGCACCCTGCGGTAGCCGTAGGCGCCCCCGCCGGCGGCGAACGCCTCCCTGACCAGCGGGCGCAGCGCCGCGTCGCGGTCGGCCCCGGCGCCGGGGCGGCAGTGGTGGCAGAAGGTGCTGCGCGCCAGCCCGAGCTCGGCGAGCGGGCCCCCGGGGGGGAACCCGTCACGAAGGGCGCGGGCCGTCGGCTCCGAGGGGCCCGCGCCGGGGCTTTTTTTAGGACCTCCACCGTCTTCTCGAGCACGGCGTTGCGCAGCTCGAGCTCCCGGACGCGGGCGCGCAGCGCCTCCTCGCCGCCGGCGCCCGCCCCCGCGGCGGCCCCCGTGCGCCCGGGCCGGCTGTCGTGCCTCGGCATGGGCCTCCCCTCGGCCAGCGCGGTGGCCCAGGCCCTCACGGAGCGGTCCGAGCGCCCCGCCTCCATCGCCAGGCCGGCCGGGCGCCCGCCGCCGAGGGCCCGGCTCGCCAGCGCGTACTTCTCGTTCACCGGGAGCCTGCCACGGCAGCGCCCCGACCCCGGGACGAAGCCGCGGGACCAGTTCCCCGCGCAGCTCGCCGAGACCCCGGCCACCGCGGCGGCCCCCCTGAGGGACAGCCCCTCGGCCAGCGCGGCCAGGGCGAGCTCCACGGTCTCCTTGTCGTACATGCGGACCTCCAGTCCGGACGCCTGCGGGCGTCCAACTCTTTGTCCGCATCCCCCCACTCACACGAAGGGCAGTTCTGCACAGAGTCGGGGGGCCTTTTCACAAAGCGGGGCCTCACAACTGCAGCACGTTATTGGTTAGGTGTCGCGCACCACGGATTTGAGAGTATGGCAGCGGTTTGGGCGCGTCGAGACAAAAAGAGCCGCAAATTCGAGGGTGTGGCAGGGAATTTGTGCCACAGTCTCGAATCCGTGGCGCCGCAGCCGCACGGCGCCGCAGCCGCCCGCCTACACCAGGCCGTTTGACTTGAGCAGCCAGATCCAGAAGGTGAGCGTCACAGAGGACAGTAGCGTCGTGAGCATGACGACGCTGGAGTTGACCGTGCCCTCGTAGCCCATGTTGCGCGCCATCACGTAGCCAGAGACCGTGGAGGGCAGCCCAAGCATCATCATGATGGCGACGAGCTTCTGCCCCGTGTAGCCCAGGGCCAGAGCACACGGAAGGAAGACCAGCTCAAGGCCCACGAGCTTGATCGCGGTGGAGACGAGCGACGGCACGCCCACGGCAAAGGCCTTCCTGAAGCTGAAGGAGGCGCCCAGCGCGATGAGGCCCAGTGGCGTGGCGATGCCGCCCACGCTCGAGACGGCCTTGCCCAGGATGTAGGGCATGGGCAGCCTGAGGTGCGCCCAGGCGCATCCCGCGACGATTCCCAGGATGATGGGGTTCGTGGCAATTCCTATGAGCGTGTGCCTGAGGAGGTCCGCGTCAAGGCCCTCCCCCTCCTTGCGGTCGGGGCTCATGAGCTGCAGGATAACCACGGCGGAGACGTTGTAGACGGGCACGGCGCCGATGACCATGAGCGGGGAGGCGCCCGCCTCGCCGTAGATGCTCTGGATGAAGGCCACGCCAAGGAAGGCCGCGCCGGAGCGGTAGGACGCCTGGATGAACTCGCCGCGCCACGGCACCCGGCCGAAGGCGCGCGAGACGAGCCAGCACAGAAGGATGCTCGCCAGCGTGGCCAGGGCGCACAACGCCACGAAGCCGCCGTCCCACGAGGCCGCGATGTCCATGCGGCAGAGGTCGTCAAAGAGCACGACCGGCAGCGCGACCTTGAACACAAAGCCGTTGGCCAGGTCGGCGAACTCCTGGGTCACCAGGCCCACGCGCCGCAGGCCGTAGCCCAGCATCATCATGAGAAAGATCGGCAGGGTGGCGTTGAGGCTGAATACGAGGTCGTCCATGCGTGCGTGAGGCTCCTATCCCGTGCGGCAAGTTCCGCCCAGGATTATGGCGCAACGGTCCGCGGCATGGCCGCCCCCGTTAGACTCTCGACACAAGATGGCCTTCCGCGGGCACTCTCTCGGGGCCGCCCTCCTGCCTACGCCAGGCCCAGCGCCAGGCCGGCCGCGTGCACCAGGAAGGCCACGACCCAGGCCACGCACACCTGCAGCGCGAAGACGGCCACCGCGTAGCGCCCGCCCAGCTCGCTCTTGACGGTACTGATGGCGGCCACGCACGGCGGGTAGAGCAGCGTGAACGCAAGGAAGACGTAGGCCGTGAGCGGCGAGAAGATCCCGGACAGCGCGCCTGCGGAGGTGGCGCCCAGAAGCACCGTGAGCGTGGAGATGACGCTCTCCTTGGCGATGAGGCCGCAGACCAGGGCGCAGGAGACCCGCCAGTCGCCAAAGCCCAGCGGCGCAAAGACCGGGGCCAGGAGGCCACCCAGCCCGGCGAGAAGGGACTCGGACTGGTCCGCCACCACGTTCAGGCGGATGTCGAAGGTCTGCAGGAACCAGATGACAACGCTGGCGGCGAAGATGATGGTGAACGCCTTGGTGATGAAGCCCTTGGCCTTGTCCCAGGCCAAAAGCAGCGTGGTCTTGGGGCTAGGCAGGCGGTAGTTGGGCAGCTCCATGACGAAGGGCACCGGGTCTCCCCGGAAGGCCGTGCGCTTGAGGGCCAGCGCTACGAGCATGCCCACCAGGATGCCCAGCACGTAGAGCGAGACCATGGCAAGGACGCTCGCGCGCCCGAAGAACGCCGCGCAGAGAAGCCCGTACACCGGGAGCTTGGCCGAGCAGCTCATGAAAGGCGTCAGCATGACCGTCATCTTGCGGTCGTGCTCGGAGGGCAGGGTGCGGGTGGACATGATGGCCGGCACCGAGCAGCCAAAGCCGATGAGCATGGGCACGAAGCTGCGGCCGGAGAGGCCAAAACGGCGCAGGACCTTGTCCATGACAAAGGCCACGCGCGCCATGTAGCCGGAGTCCTCCAGGATGGAGAGCAGCAGGAAGAGCACCACGATGATGGGCAGGAAGGAAAGGACGCTGCCCACGCCGGCACAGATGCCGTCCACCACCAGCGAGTGGACCACGGGGTTGGTGCCAAAGGCGGTGAGCCCAGCGTCGATGCCCATCGTGACCCAGGACACGAGCTCCTCCATGAGGCCCTGCAGCCACGCGCCCAAGACGCCGAAGGTGAGCCAGAAGACCAGGCCCATGATGAGCACGAAGGCTGGGATGGCGGTATGGCGGCCGGTGAGCACGCGGTCGATGCGGGCGCTGCGGGCGTGCTCGCGGCTCTCGTGGGGCTTGACCACGCAGCTGCCGCAGACCTCGCCGATGAACGAGAAGCGCATGTCGGCCAGGGCGGAGAGGCGGTCGGTCCCGGACTCCTCCTCCATCTGGCTGATGATGTGCTCGATGCCGTCGAGCTCGTTGGCGTCGAGGCCGAGGGCACGGGTGACCAGCTCGTCTCCCTCGACGAGCTTGGTGGCCGCAAAGCGCACGGGGATGCCGGCGCGCTGCGCGTGGTCGTCCACCAGGTGGCAGATGCCGTGGATGCAACGGTGAAGGGCGCCGCCGTCGGGCCCGTCGGCCGAGCAGAAGTCCAGGCGGCCCGGGCGCTCGCGGTAGCGCGCCACGTGCAGCGCGTGCTCCACGAGCTCGGAGATGCCCTCGTTCTTGGCGGCGCTGATGGGAACCACCGGGATGCCCAGCAGGCCCTCAAGCCGGTTGACGTCCACCGTGCCGCCGTTGGCCGTGAGCTCGTCCATCATGTTGAGTGCCAGCACCATGGGCCGATCGAGCTCCATGAGCTGGAGCGTGAGGTAGAGGTTCCTCTCTATGTTGGTGGCGTCGACTATGTTGATGATGGCATCGGGGTTGGAGTCCAGGATGAACTGGCGGCTCACGATCTCCTCGCTGGTGTAGGGAGACAGCGAGTAGATGCCCGGCAGGTCCGTGACCGTGGCCTCGGCGTGCCCGCGGATCTGGCCGTCCTTGCGGTCCACGGTGACGCCGGGGAAGTTGCCCACGTGCTGGTTGGAGCCCGTGAGCTGGTTGAAGAGGGTGGTCTTTCCGCAGTTCTGGTTGCCGGCGAGGGCAAAGGCCAGGGGCCGACCCTCGGGCACGGGGGAGCCGGAACGTCGCGGCGAGAGGCCCTTCTCGCCTAGGGCCGGGTGGGCGCTTGGGGCCTGGCGGACGGGCTCGGCGGCGACGCCGTCGGCGTCGTGGACGCCCCTGACCTCGATGCGGGCGGCGTCCGCCCGGCGCAAGGTGAGCTCGTAGCCGCGCAGGCGCAGCTCGAGGGGGTCTCCCATGGGCGCGTACTTGACCATGGTGACCTCGGTGCCGGGCGTTAGGCCCATGTCCAGGATGTGCTGGTGCAGCGCCGCGTCGTCGGAGCTCACCTGCGCAACTACCGCGTCCTTGCCAATCTCGAGCTCGTCAAGCCTCATGCGCAGCGTCCCTCTCCCCGCCTTGCGTCCCAATCGGACGGATGAATCCGTTTGGACGAAATGCTAGCACGCCGGGGCCGCCTGCCCGCGGGGCCGTGCGTACGCGACGCCCGTCACTCCTCAGACCAGGACGAGAAGCACGCCAGGAAGCGCTCGCCGGCCGGCGAAAGCCTGCGGCCCCGCTCGCGCACCAGGGCAAGCCGCGTGACCAGGGCCTCGTCCGCCACGCGCTTGGCGAGAAGCCCCTCCATGTTGACGGTCTCGCACATCTGGAGCGGCACGAGCCCCACGCCGAAGCCGCGGCGGGCCCAGTTGCACGTGGTGCGGGAGTCGTCGTTCAGGCACGCCACCACGAGCCTCGCCCCCGCCCGGCGGAACCGCTCGGAAAGCAGCGCCTGGTA
>CAJMPT010000066.1 GCA_905215465.1 uncultured bacterium
CCATCCCGACGGGCCGGGGCGGGAATCGGCTGGTTCACGGTTCCTTCACAACTCGGGGCTAGAAGACTACATTACCTAGAAGCCAACTCAATGAGCCCCTTGGCCATGATCTGGTTGGCTTGGTTTCTCGCCGTCTCAAAAAAGCCGGCGCTTAGCAGCTGATAGGTGGGGCTTCCGCTCACGTGCTCCGCCTGGTTCTTCTCCACTATGGATGAGGCTACCGAGGCTGCGGATAGGACGTCTTCTGGTGCAACGGCGTATTGGGGGAAGCTCCGGCACTGCTCGATGACCGTCTCCGTGACGTTGGGGACCATCTCTATATTCAGGGTTGTTCCAAAGAGGGCGAAGTCGGCCTGCTTCTTGATGCGAGCCTGCTCCCCGGGAGCAACCCCGACCTTCTTGAGGTAGGCACGGGTATGGGCGTTGTAGACGTGGTCGCAAACTAGATGGCACCAGGCTCCAAGGACGACGTCGGTCACGCATGAGGCTCCGTAGTCCTCGGGCCGCTCGACGTAGAAGTCCCAGAACTCCTGATATCTGGGCAGGGGGATGTGGTCCCTCATGGTGAGGTGAGTGAGCTTGTAGTCGATGCGCCAGGTGGCGTTGGGAACCATGTATCCCACGTAGACGTCGGGCAGGATGTTGCCCATGAGGAAGGCGTCCGTATTGCGAATGCCCAGGTCATGGGCATCATGCTCGCGTAGGAGCCTCTCTACGTGGGCGGTGTGGATGTTCCAGCTGGGCATGGGCCCTTCCCTTCTCTATATGTATGCGCTCAATTGTGGCGTAAGAGAAAACGGCCGGGCAGCTTGCGCCCGACCGTTCTCAGAAACGTTATTCGCCGTCAGATCTAGCTACGGACCTCGCCGCCCGTGGCGCGCAGGACCTTGTTGACCAGCTTCTCGTGCGCCTTCTCGACCTCCTCGGAGGTGAGGGTGCGATCGGCGGCGCGGTAGGTGAGGGAGAAGGCCATGGACTTCTTGCCCTTGCCCACGCGGACCGGGTCGCGGTAGACGTCGAAGAGGCGGACGTCGGCCAGGAGCTTGCCGCCGGCGCTGCCGATGCGCTGGACGAGCTGCTCGTAGGAGACGGACTCGTCGACGACGATAGCCAGGTCATGCGTCACGCCGGGCAGCGTGGGAACGTCAACGTAGGGAAGCTCGCGCACGGCAAGGCGCAGCAGGGCCTCGACGGAGAGCTCGAAGGCAACGACCGGCACGCCCACGCCGACCTTCTGGAGGCTGGCGGGGTGGATGTTGCCCACCCAACCCAGGACCTCGCCCTGGGAGAGGACCTCGGCGGCACGGCCGGGCTGCAGCCACGGATACCTCTGGGCATCGGCAACCTTGAAGCGGACCTTGGTGAGGCGCAGGGCGCAGAGCAGCTGCTCGACGGCGCCCTTGGCGTCAAAGAAGTCGTAGTCGGGGAACTTGGAGTTCCAGGCGTCGTCGGCGCGCTTGCCGGCAAGGACGCCGCACACGTAGGTGGGCTCGTCGGGCTGGGACTTGGACTCGTGGCCAAAGAAGACGCGGCCGATCTCGTACAGCGCGACGTTGGGCACGCCGTGGTCGAGGTTGTAGGCGACGGAGCGCACGAGACCCGGGAGCATGGAGCGGCGCATCTCGGACTGGTCGGCGACGAGCGGGTTGATGATCTTCACCGGGATGCCACGGCCCTCCTCGGTGATGCCAAGGCTCACGAGGTCGTTGGGGTCGGCAAAGCAGTAGGTGCTGGTCTCGGAGAGTCCACAGGCGCGCAGGGTCTGGCCAATGAGGCGAATGCGCTTCTGCTCCACAGTCAGGCCGCCGGCGTGGTTCCTTGCGGCGGGAAGCGTGGGCTCGATGTCGCCCTCGCCCCACAGGCGGCAGACCTCCTCAATGAGGTCGACCTCGCGGGTGAGGTCGGGACGGTTGGTGGGGGCGGTCACCGTGAGGTGCTCGTCATCAACTCGCTCGATGCCGCAGCCCAGGCGAGAAAGGCGGGCGGTCATGAACTCGTCGGGAATCTGAGCGCCGCAGAGCATGCGGGCGCGGGCGGGGCGGAAGTCGATGACGGGGGCGGGGACGACCACCGGATAGACGTCCACGATGCCGGGGCACACCTCGGCACCGCAGCACTCCTCAAAGAGGGCGGCGGCGATCTCGGCGACGTTTGCGCAGTTGGCGCCATCGACCTGGCGCTCGTAGCGGATGGACGCCTCGCTCATGAGGTCGAGGTTGCGGCTCGTGCGGGAGACGTGGCCGGAGGAGAACGTGGCGCTCTCGAGAAGGACGTCCACGGTGTTCTCGTCGATCTCGGAGTTCATGCCGCCCATGACGCCGGCAAGGGCGGCCGGGGTCTTGCCGTCGTCGGTGATGACGGCCATGTCCGGCGTGAGGGTGCGCTCGACGCCATCGAGGGTCTCGAGCTTCTCGCCATCTGCGGCGGCGCGGACGACGATGTGGCGGCGACCGTCGCGCTCGGTGAGCTTGCCCAGGTCAAAGGCATGCAGCGGCTGGCCGGTGAGGAACATGACGTAATTGGTCACGTCGACGACGTTGTTGATGGGGCGGCTGCCGGCGGCCACGACGCGGCGGGCCAGCCACTCGGGAGACGGGCCGATCTTGACGTTGCGGACCACGCGGGCGGTGTAGCGCTGGCAGAGCTCGGGGTCGTCGATGGTGACGTCGACGAGGTCGTGGGCGTCGGGGCCCTGCTCGCTCTTGACGGAGGGCAGCTCGATGTGGGTGTCCTCGTCGTACATGGCGGCGACCTCGACGGCCATGCCAGTCATGGACAGGCAGTCCGGACGGTTGGGCGTGATCTCGCAGTCGATGACGGTGTCGGACATGCCGAGGTAGTCGGTGTAGTCCATGCCGACGGGGGCATCCTTGGGCAGGATGATGATGCCGTCGTGGTCGTCTCCCAGACCGAGCTCGCGGGCAGAGCAGTTCATGCCGCAGGACTCGACGCCGCGCAGCTTGCTCTTCTTGATCTTGAAGTCACCGGGCAGCACGGCGCCGATCATGGCCGTGACGATGTGGTCGCCCTCCTCGAAGTTCTGCGCGCCGCAGACAATCTGCAGCGGGACGGGGTTGCCGTCGGCGTCGACGTTGCGGTCGCCGACGGAGACCTGGCAGAGCCACATGTGGTCGGAGTCGGGGTGGGGCTTCTTGCTGACGACCTGGGCGGTCACGACGTTGGTGAGGTCGGCGCCGACCTTCTCGACGGCCTCGACCTCGGTGCCGGTGCGAACGAACTCGGCGACGAGATCGGAGGGGTCCTCCGGCACGTCGACCATGCTCTTGAGCCACTCGTATGAAATGCGCATTGGAACAGCCTTTCTGTTGCGCGGGGATCTCTGGGGGTGCGGTCTAGAACTGCTTGAGGAAGCGCATGTCGCCGGTCATAAGCATGCGCAGGTCAGGCAGGTCGTAGCGCAGGGCGGCGACGCGCTCGACGCCGATACCGAAGGCAAAGCCCGTGTACTTCTCGGGGTCGATGCCGCAGTTGCGGAAGACGTTGGGGTCCACCATGCCGCAGCCCAGGATCTCGAGCCAGCCGGTGTTCTTGCAGAAGCGGCAACCCTTGCCGTGGCAGACGCCACAGGAGACGTCGACCTCGCAGGAGGGCTCGGTGAACGGGAAGAAGTGCGGGCGGTAGCGGGTGGCGCGGTCCTTGCCAAAGATCTCGCGCGTGAAGTAGTCAAGGGTGCCCTTGAGGTCGCCGAAGGTGATGCCCTCATCGACGACGAGGCCCTCCACCTGCGTGAACTGCGGCAGGTGGTTGGCGTCGGCCGTGTCGGGACGGAAGACCGTGCCCGGGCAGATCATGTAGATCGGGGGCTCCTTGGCCTCCATGACGTGGGCCTGGACGCCGGAGGTCTGGGTGCGCAGGAGCACGTCGGACTCGCCCTGGACGTGGACCTCCTTGCCCTCGGGCTGGTTGTCGACCACGTAGAAGGTGTCCTTGGCCGAGCGGCTGGGGTGGTCCTCAGGGGCGTTCAGCGCGGTGAAGTTGTAGTAGGTAGTCTCCACGTAGGGGCCGTCCTCGACGGTGTAGCCCAGGCCGCAGAAGATGTCCTCGATCTCCTCGCGAATCTGGGAGATGAGGTGCTGGGTGCCCAGCGAGAGCGTGCGACCCGGAAGGGTCACGTCGGCGGCGTCGGCCTCCATGCGCTTTGCCATGAGGGCGCGGCCGAGCTCCTCCTTGCGGCTCTTGATGGCCATGTCCACGTTGGCGCGGACGGTGTTGGCCAGGGCGCCCATGGCGGGACGTTCCTCGGGCGGGACCTTGCCCATGGTGTGCATGATGGCGGTCAGGCTGCCCTTGCGTCCCAGGACGCCAACGCGCAGGGCCTCCAGGGCGTCCATGTTCTCGGCCTTGGCAAGGCCCTCCTGGACTTGAGCCTCAATTGCCTTGAGGTCGTCGGACATCGACATTGCGTGCTCCCCTTTCCAAACAAAAATCCGTCCTCGGGCATTCTCTGCCCAAGGACGGATGAGTTCCGCGGTACCACCTTGGTTGACGTGCGCGTTTTCTCTCGCGCGCGTCCTCTCTTGGGCCCCGTTCCGTGGGGCGGACGGCTTCCCTACTGGGTGGCGAGAAGCGCGCCTGCGCCCGCGACCACCGTTAAGGTTGCGGCTGGTGGAGTGAACTCTGGCCGTCAGCCTTGGAGGGACCTCTCAGCCGGTGAGCCCCATCTCTTGTCCGCTGGCGACGCGACGACCAAACCTCTCCGTCATTGCCTAGTGTGACATGGTAGCACAGCCGACGCGCTCCGGAAAACCCGGAAAGCGGGCCGGGCTAGCGCTTCTTGCGCGGCGTGGCGTAATGGGCGCCGACTCGGCGGCCCGCCGCCTGCGCGCGGCGACGGTCATGCTCACGACGCAGGTCGCACTGGCGGCGACGGCTCCCACGAGAGGCGAGAAGGCCGACGAGCACGAAGAGCGCCACCAGGGCAACGACGACGATGACCATGTGGATGGGGTCAGAGAGCCAGTCCATCACAAAGGCGGGGATGGAGAGGCGCATGCCAAAGGCGGCGACGGCACCGATGGTGGCGAGCTCCCGGCCCTGGAAGGAGACGGCGGCCGTGCCCAGGGGCTCCCCCGCCTCCACGGGCGCGGCGAGCGGGCCCTGCCACGAGAAGGCGACGTCAAGGTCGTCCTCGGTCGTTCCCGCCGGCAGGGTGGCCGTGATGGCGTCCGCCGCGGAGACGTTGAGCTTCTCGCCGTCCTTGGAGAGACGGACGGCGGAGGTGCCCAGGACGTCGCCGGCGTTGACGATGGAGGTGGTCTGCCAGGCGGAAAGGCCCCAGCTCAGGAGGTCGTGCATGTTGGAGATGGCCGCGGTGGAGCCCTCCGACTCCGGCGCGGACATGACGACGCCCACCACGTCCAGGCCGTCCTTGGAGGCGCCTGCGGCAAGGCAGCGGCCGGCGTCCCCGGTGTAGCCCGTCTTTCCACAGGTCACGGCATCCAAGTAGAGGTCGCTCTCGGGATTGACGAGAAGGTCGGTGTTCTTGAGGGTGCGCGCCGGGTTCATGCTGGTCTCCGGCAGGTCCCAGGTGGCGGAGCCGGAGATGCGCACGAAGTCGGCGCTTTTCTCGGCCTCGGAGAGGATGAGGGCCATGTCGTGCGCCGTGGTGTAGTGGTCGTCGTCGTGAAGGCCGCAGGGGTTGACGAAGTGCGTGCCCGTGCAGCCAAGCTCCGCCGCGCGGGAGTTCATCATGTCGACGAAGGCCTGGTAGTCACCGGCAACGTGGCGGGCCAGGACGTAGGCGCTCTCGTTGCCCGACGGCAGGAGCAGACAGGCAAGGAGGTTTTCTACCGTGAGGGTCTCCCCGGCGCGAAGGCCGGCGTTGGAGCTGTCGGCGGTAATCATGTCGAGGTCGGTCTGCTCGACCGTGACCTCGTCGGTCAGGCTGGCGTGCTCGAGCACCAGGAGCGCCGTCATGATCTTGGTCATGGACGCGGGATAGTGGCGCTCGTCGGCGTTCTTGTCCAGAAGAACGTAGCCGGTCGTGCGGTCAAGGAGGAAGGCGGCCTGCGCAGAGAGCTCGGGCTGCTGGTCAGCAGTATAGGACACGGTCTCCGACGCGGCCTGGTCCGCCAGGGCGGGCGTCGCGGGAAGCGCCGGCGCAGCCACAAGAAGCGCGGCGAGCAGCGCCGCGACACTAGTTATCAGACGTTTGTTGCGGAACCTCATATATGTGACCTTCCGGATTGCCTGCATCGGGAAAGGCTAGTCTAGACCATTGCGAGTCTGCCCGCATTGAAACGCATCAGGGATTCAACGAATAAACGAGCGGCAAAAAGTGTCTGCGCCTTCAAAAACAACCACAGGCATACCGCTTCCGAACAATCGAAAGCCGCGGGGCGATACGGTACTTCTGTGATCGAGACGCTTCATTACTATTTTAACAAGGCTATTACCCTACTGGATTGGAGTTTAGATGAAACGGCACCGTTTGATTTTCTACATCGTCACGGCACTTCTTCTATTCTCATTCCCACCTAAAGCCGCACAAGCTCTTCAGGACTCATTTGTTTCAGATTGCGACATTCCCGTCATCACCGTAGCTAATGACGGGGAAGCGGAATCACTGCTTGACAGTAGTTCTACGTATACTCCGGAAGCCGTTGCGATTTCCGTCAGACCTGTCATTATCCGCAGCGGAGTAAGTGAGCACTGTGAGCTGTACCTGCAATGGTCAAGCGCGGACATGATTAATTCATTCAGAGCAAAGAATATTCGCATAAGCGCACAAGGCCTGCTAAATCCGACTCAATATGCTTCATGGGGCGATGGCAGCAATTATCGGTATTACGGTTTTACCGCAGCCAATTCAGGAAGCAAGCGAGTCGGCGGCTTTAGCCTCCCGACAAACATTTCAACGGTTCGATTCACTGCAACTGATTTTC
>CAJMPT010000067.1 GCA_905215465.1 uncultured bacterium
AACTTTGAGGCCAGAGAGTGGAATTCGATCGGAACCGCCGTTCCAAATCTTGCGAGGCCATCCGCGACCTGGTTGCCAAGCAGAAGGCGGCGGGCCTGCACGTCATCACCGACGGCGAGTTCCGCCGCAGCTACTGGCACCTGGACTTCATGTGGGGGCTCCAGGGCATCGAGCGTCGCACCTCGCGCACGGGTTACCAGTTCCACGACGAGGAGACCACCGCCGACACGGCCGTGGTCACGGGCAAGATCTCTGGCGAGAGCCACCCGTTTGTGGAACACTTCAAGTTTGTGAAGGCGCTCGAGGAGAAAGGGCAGGTGGCCCGCCAGACCATCCCGGCACCGGCCCAGACCTACTCCGAGGTCATCCTCGACCGCTGCGACGGCCAGCAGGAGAGCCTGCGCGCGGTCTACCCCACCGACGAGGAGCTCATCGCCGACATTGCCGCCGCCTATCGCACGGTGCTGGCCGACCTCTACGCCGCCGGCTGCCGCAACGTGCAGTTTGACGACTGCACCTGGGGCATCTACTGCGACCGCGACTTCGTGGCCAAGACCGGCATGAGCCCCGTGGACATCAAGAAGGTCTCCGAGCTGGGCGTGGCCCTCAACAACGCCGCCCTGGAGGGCAAGCCGGCAGACCTCGTGGTCAACACCCACGTCTGCCGAGGCAACTACCACTCCACCTACGCCTTTGAGGGCGGCTACGACCCGGTGGCGCCCTACCTGTTTGCCAACGAGGACGTCAATGCCTTCTACCTTGAGTTTGACACGCCGCGCGCCGGCGGCTTTGAGCCGCTTGCCCACGTGGCGGCCGGCAAGAAGGTGGTCCTTGGCCTGGTCACGAGCAAGCAGCCCGGCCTCGAGGACGAGGAGCTGCTGGTGAGGCGCATCAACGAGGCCGCCCAGTACGTGCCGCTGGAGGACCTCTGCCTCTCCCCGCAGTGCGGCTTTGCCTCCTGCGAGTGCGGGAACAAGCTCACCGAGGAGGAGCAGTGGGCCAAGGTCGCCCTGGTCCAGCGCGTGGCAAAGCGCGTGTGGGACGAGGATTAGCCGAGAAGGACCTGACCGCCCGGTTGGGCGCCGCTCAAAAACGCCTTCCACTGGAAGCCCCTTCTGCGCAGCGGGAGGGGCTTCTCCACTTTGCTCAGAAATGCCTTCCAGCGGAGGGCAAACTTGAACGCTAGGGGGCACTTTCGGACCGCCGCTCAAAAACACGTTCCAGCGGAGGGCAAACTTGAGCGAGCCGGAAGCCCCTGTGCCCCACCGTGCAGAACCGCCTTCCGCCGGAAGGCAAACGCCCCGAGCCCAACTCCGATGCGGAGTTGGGCTCGGGGCGCAATCGCCAAAGCTCAAGGCGCGAGGGTACCCTGCGGCACCGCCGTGGCCCTACAGGCCAGCGGCATCCGCGCCATATGCTGCCTGGTCGGCAGTGAAGCCCTCGTACTCAAGCTGGTGAATCAGGCCAGAGCGCGAGAAGGACATGTACTTGAGGTAGCTCTCGGCGGACTTTGCCGCCTGCTCGTTCCAGTCGGCGCCGCAGTAGTCGGCGGCAAAGGTGGCATCGGCGTTGGAGTAGCCCTCGTACTCGAGCTGGTGAACGAGACCGGAATACGAGAATGCCATGAACCTCAGATAGCTCTGCGCGGACCCGAGGGCGTTCTTCTGGGACACCGTGACCTCAAGGTTGATCTTCTCGGTCTTGAGGACCTTGCCGCAGACGGAGCAGGTCAGCGTCTTCTCGCCCGGAGTCACCGCCCCGCTCTTGGAGATGGTCGGGGCAGTGGTGACCTCCCACTCGCCCTCGGTGTGGTCGGTAAGGGGGATCTCCAGGGTCTCGGAATAGCCGCAGACGGAGCAGGTGCGTGTCTGCGAGCCCTTCTGGACGCAGGTGGCGGGAGTGTCAACCACCCAGTCGCCGTAGGTGTGGCTGGCCTTGGGAAGGCTCTTGGTCTGCGTCTTTCCGCAGCGCACGCACTTGCCGCTTGCCGAGCCCTCCTCGGTGCAGCTTGCCTCCTTGTCGGTGGCCCAGCTGTCGACCTGGTGCCCGAGCGGGTCACCGTCCTTCTCCCCGCACCTCTTGCAGGTCTTGGGCTCCGTGCACGTTGCGTCCCGCCAGTCGTGCCCCAGGGGTTCTCCGTCCGTGCGACCGCAAATCGAGCAGGTCCGGGGCACGGTGCAGGTTGCATCCTGCCAGTCGTGGAAGCAGATGACATGGCTTGCGAAGAGAAGCGCGACAATCACGACCGCCGCAACGGCATAGCCCCACTTGGGGATGCGCTTGAGCACGTTCGTCGTTGGCTTGCCGGAGTCTTTGGGCGTGGGGTCAGTCTTGGGCTCACTCGCCCCCGATGAATCCGACGCGTCCGCGGCAGGCATCTCCATCGTCTCTTCCGGAGCAGGCCCGGCCTCAGAGCCGGCGTCGGCAGATGCGTCCTCGGACGTATCGTCCTTGGGCTCAGGCTGCTCCGCAGCGTCCAGGCTCTCGGTCTCGGGCTCGGTCTTGGGCTCGCCAGAATCCTGGCCGGAAACGGGCACGTCGTTCTTCTCGTCATCCATAGGGCTGGTCTCCATTCGCTCGCTTGCATAAATGCTTCACGGATGTTGATTCAAACCTAGACCCCCCCCCGAAAGCAAAGTCAAGGTTGCTTTAAGGCAGGCGGCACCGTCGGCGCGACAGACGGCAGAAAATCAAATTTGGAATCTACGACCGTGCCCGGGGGCACCAGAGCCACGCCTATCCCAGTTGAAGGATCTTGTCGTACACCTGGGCCTTGGACAGCGAGAAGGACTTGGCAAGCCGCTTGGCCAGGGCGCTCTTGGGCTCGCCGGCGGCAAGGCCCTCGGCGATGGCGTCCTCGAGCGTGGCCGGGCCGCCCGAGGCGGCGCGTCGACGATCCTCGAGCTCGGCGGCATCGGGCGCGGCGATGACCACCACGCACTCGCCGCGAACCTCCCCGCGGGCCGCGACCTCGGCTGCAAGCTCCGCGGCCAGGCCGCGCACGCATTCCTCGTGCAGCTTGGTGAGCTCGCGCACGAGTGCCACACGCCTGCCCGGAAAGACCTCGGCCACGTTGGCCAGGGTCTCCGCCACGCGCCGGGGGCTCTCGTAGCAGACGATGGTGCCAGGCACCAGCGCAAGCTCCTCAAGGCGCGTAACCTGCGCGGACTTGCGTCGGGGCAGGAAGCCCTCAAAGAAGAAGTGCTCACTGGCAAGGCCCGAGGCCACAAGTGCGCAGGTCACGGCGGAGGGACCGGGGATGACCTCAACGGCAAGCCCCTCGTCGAGGGCCGCGTCAACCAGGCGCTGGCCCGGGTCGGAGACGCCCGGCATGCCCGCATCAGAGACAAACGCCACGCGCTCTCCCGCCCTCAGGCGGTCGAGCACGGCGGGCACGCGCTGCTCGATGACGTTCTCGTCGCAGCGCTCGAGGTGCGTGTGCAGGTCAAAGGCGGCCATGAGCTTGCCGGTCACGCGAGTGTCCTCGCACAGGACGACGTCGGCGGCGTCCAGCGTTGAGACCACGCGTGGCGAGGCGTCCGAGAGGTTTCCGATGGGCGTGCCCACCATGGAGAGGACGCCCGCCATCAGACAATCATCCCCCTCTCGAAGGTGGCCATGGCAACGCGCGCGTCCCAGCCGGGAAGCAGCCCCGAGGTCTTCCAGGTGTTGAAGAACCACGCGGGCGCCTTCTCGTACGCCGCGATCTGCTCGGAGGTGAAGACGCGCTCCAGGGCGATGCGCCCCTCCGGCGTCATGGCGGAGTCGGCAATGGGCAGCGACGCAGACCACTTGCCCACCATGACGGGCATACCGGCGCGTGCGGCCTCGCGCAGCTGGCGAGAATTGCGCTCCACCAGGCGGCGCACGCCCGAGGGGCCGGAGACGTCCACGCGTGTGGTCGGACGGCGGTCGAGGTGGCAGTCGAGCCAGACGTTGCGGTAGTGGCGCTGGGCCATGAAGCGGCCCCAGCCGCCGGGGATGCCGCCGTCGGGCATGATGACCACAGGCTCCTCGCCGGCGGCGTGGCGAACCAGCTCGTAGGCCTCGCGATAGTAGTTGCGCAACAGGTGGACGGGCATGCCCTCGGTGAGGGTGAGGCCCAAGCGGCGCTGAGAGACAACGTCGTCCGCAAGCTCGATGCCAAAGAAACCCACGCGCGAGGCGTAGCGCTTGGAGAGCCTGAAGACCACGTCGAGCGCCCTCTCGCGAGAGAGGCGCATGTCGGCGAGGTCGTGGGTTGCGTCCCCGCCGCGGCCGGGTCCGCCGGGGTTGATGGCCAGGGCAAAGACGACCTTGAGGCCAAGCTCCTCGGCCCAGTCCAGCGCGTCGTCGACGTGCTCCATGCAGCCGACGAAGCCGATGGTCTGCGCCGCGCCGTCGCCAAAGGCGTACCAGGGGACGGGCAGCCTCACGGCGTTGAAGCCGCGCGAGGCTATTCTCACGAAGTCATCCCTCGTGATGAAGGCGTTGCGATGGCGACGGACGACCTCGGCGTAGTTGCGCGCGCCAAGCCCCTTGAGCAGGGCGTCCTCGTCAAGGGCCCCCGCCTCGGCAAACAGTTCGGGCGTCACCCAAGGCTCAAGCGAGAGCCAACCCGTCAGGTTCACTCCGTGCAGCGTGCCGTCTGCCATATGACCACCTCCATCGTGCTTCTCGCCTCATGCGTGGCCGGAATCTCCCCCCAAGCCCGGCCAGGTTACCTTGAGTCTACCCCCGGTCAGGCGAGAAGGACGCGCGGTTGTTGGGAGTCTCGTTGCAATCCACGCGACTGACGGGAAGGCCGCGCGCGGACAGGCGCTCGTAGAGGTAGCGGGCCAGGTTCTCGGACGTGGTGCGGAAGGGCAGGACGGTCAGGCTGAAGCCCTCCGCCGCAAGCGCGTCCATCGTGGCGGGGGCAAGCGAACCCTCCTCCACCAGGAAGGTGTGGTCGAGCGCGTCGCACTCCTCGCGCACGATGCGCTTGAGCGTGGCAAAGTCCACGACCATGTCCTTCTCGGTGCCGGACGTGCCCAGCTCGGAGGCGCGGACGTAGGCCGTGACGCGCCACTGGTGACCGTGCAGGTTCTCGCACTTGCCGTTGTAGTCCGTCAGGAAGTGCGCCGAGTCAAACCAATACTCGGTGGAAAGCTCGTACATCTTGTCTCCTCTCAGCTTTCAGCCATCTTACGGTACGCACCGGACGCTGATGGCCGCAACATAAAGGCGCCCGGCGAGAAGAGGGGTCTTCTCGCCGGGCGCCTTGCGTGGGTGCTACTCGGCGTCGGAGCCGCCGTTGCCGCGACCGCGGCCGCCGCGGTGGCGACGACGGGGCTTGGGGGCGTCGCTGCCCTCCCCGGAGGCGGGGCGCTGGCCGCCGTTGCCCTGCTGCGCGCCGTTGCCGGCGGCGCCGCCTTTGTCGCCGGGCCTGCGGGTGCGCTTGGGGCGCATGCCGCCACCGCGCTTGGGCTGCTGCTCGCTGCCGCGCTCGGGCGCGGGCTCGCCGGCCTGGTGGTGGCGACGGCGGGCCGGCTTGCCCTCGGCGGGGGCGGGCTGCTGTCCGCGGCCGGAACGGGTCTGCTGACCCGCGGCCTGGACGCCGGCGTTGCCGGAGGCGTCGGCACCGGCGCGGCGCTTGCGACGGCGGCGGCCCTCATCGCCGGCGGCACCGTTGCCGGAGGCATTGCCAGCACCGTTGGCGCCCCCGCGCATGTGCTGCGGGCGGCCGCCGTTCTCGCCGGACTGGCCGCCGCGAGAGGCGCTGCCATTGCTGGGGGCGTTGCCGCCCTCGTCGGAGCGGCGGCGCTTGCGACGGGTACTCACGAAGATGTCCGCGGCGTCCACGGTCTGCTCGGGCGCCACGCCGTTCTTGCGGTCGAGCTCGGCCAGGGCCATCTGCACGTCCGGGGAGTCCAGGCGGTCGAGGACCTCTCGGGTCACGGTGTCGGGCCTGCAGGCGCAGCCCAGCTCCTTGGACTTCTTGCATGCGGCCTCGGAGGCGGTCATGTCAGCCAGGGCCACGCGAATCTGCTTGCCGCTCTCGAGGCGCAGGCAGATCTGCTCCTTGGGCGTGTCGTACTCGATAATCTTGCCCTTGCCCAGCGGCGTGTCGATGACGGCGTTGCGCTTGGGGGCGCGGCTCTTGAAGTCACGGTAGGCCTCGAACTCGTAGCGCAGGCAGCACATGAGGCGGCCGCAGGCGCCGGAGATCTTGGTGGAGTTGAGCGGGAGGTCCTGCTCCTTGGCCATGCGGATGGACACCGGGTCGAAGGACATGTTGAACCTTCGGCAGCACAGCTCCTGGCCGCAGTGGCCGTAGCCGCCCACGATGGCGGCCTCCTCGCGCACGCCGATCTGGCGCATGTCGATGCGGACGTGCAGCTCGCGGGAGAGGTCGCGGACGAGCTGCCTGAAGTCCACGCGCTCCTCGGCGGCAAAGTAGCA
>CAJMPT010000068.1 GCA_905215465.1 uncultured bacterium
CCTCGGCGGCAATGCCGTCAAAGCCGGGGCGCGCACCCTCGGAGTCGGGGACCTCGGCCACCAGCGGCTCCTCGTCCAGGATGTCAAGCACGCGGTTGCCGGCGGCAAGCGTCCCCTGCAGCGTGGAACCCAGGTTGGCCAGCGCCACAAAGGGCCCGAAGGAGCTGAACGTGGCCACCGTGGCTAACACTGCGCCCTCGGCCGTCACAAGGCCCGTGCCGGCAAGCCACGCAGCCAGCAGCATCTGCGCGCAGGAGAGCACCATGATGGCCCCCGTGATGGACGCCTGACCTGCAGCTCCGCGGGCACGCAGCTTGCGCTGGGACGCCACCAGCTCCTCGCTCCTGCCATCGAGCTCCTCCAGGCGAGAAGCGCCCGCGCCATACTGCAGCACCTCGCCCAGGCCGCGCAGGCCATCAAGGACGAAGCCAGACAGCCCGGCGGCGAGGTCTCGGCTGCGTCGCCCCTCCCCGCCCGAGGCGCGGGAGACCGCAACCGGCACGGCAATGCCCACCAGCGCATACGAGGCCAGAGCCATCGCCGCCAACGCAGGGTGGATGCCGCCCAGGAAGGCACCCATGACCACCGCCATCAGCACGGCTATGCAGATGGGGCTGATGGTGTGGGCGTAGAAGACCTCCAGCAGCTCCACGTCGGCCGTGACCGTGGAGATGAGGGCGCCGCTGTCGGAGCCGGCCAGCTTGGCCGGGGTCAGGCGGCGCAGCGCCCCAAACACCAGGTCGCGCACGTGAGCCAGCAGCTTGAAGGCAATGTAGTGGTTGCAGCGCTGCTCCGCGTAATGCAGCACGCCGCGAGCCACGGCCATGACGGCCAGCACCGCCACCGTGACGCCAAGCGCCCACGGCAAAGACCCCACGCCCACCGCAACAAGGGCCGCCTCGGCCGCCAGCACGGGCACGCCCGTCGCGCAGCAGAAACCGGCCACGCCGCAGGCCACGGCCAGGACCATCCATCCGGCAAGGGGCCTTGCCAGCCCCAGCATGCGCCACATGACGCGCGCGTTACTCCTGGCCGCCATTGGCCACCACCTCCTGGGGCTGGCAAAGGGACTGTCCCTTTGCCACGTTCTCGAGCTCGGACTGGGTGCGCCAGAGGGAGGCGTACTCGGGGCAGCCACCAAGGAGCTCCTCGTGGGTGCCCTCCCCCGCCACGCGCCCCCGCTCCATCACGTAGATGCGCTGGGCATCCGTCACGTTTGCCAGGCGGTGGCTGATGAGCACCACCGCGTGCGTGGCCGCAAGCGAGCGAACCGCGGCCATGATGGCCTCCTCGCTCTCCACGTCCACGTTGCTCGTGGCCTCGTCAAAGACATAGACCGAGGTCTTATGCAGGACGGCGCGGGCAAGCGCAAGGCGCTGGTGCTGACCGCCGGAGAGGTTGGCCGCGCCCTCGGTGAGGCGCGTGTCCAGCCCATCCTGGCCCCGTAGGAAGTCGGCCAGGTTGGCCGTCTTGAGCGCCGTCCAGAGCTCCTCCTCGGAGGCGCCCGGCGCGGCCATGAGAAGGTTGTCGCGCACCGTGCCCGCAAAGAGCCGGGCGCCCAGGCCCACGTAGGTCACGTACCGGGCAAGCGCCGCGGGGTCAAGGTCGCGCACCTGCGCCTCGCCCAGTAGGGCCTCTCCGTCATATCCGGGCAAGCGACCGCACAGGAGCGCGGCAATGGTGGACTTGCCGCTGCCGGACTCGCCCACGATGGCGGTCATGCCACGGGCCGGTACCTCAAGGCCCACGCCATGCAGGACCTCGCGCTCGGGCACGTAGCCAAACGTCACGTCGCGCAGGCAGAACGCGTCGCCCGCCTTCGGCGCGAGGGTGCGGACCGGCGGCTCCGACAGCTCGAGCAGGCGGAAGATCTTCTCGCTTGCGGCCATGCCGTTCATGGCCACGTGGAAGTAGGAGCCCAGCTGGCGCATGGGCAGGAAGAAGTCCGCAGAGATGAGGACGACGAAGAGGCACCCAAAGAGGTCGATGGCGCCCGCGGCCGTGGCAAAGAGCGCCACCGCGATGCCCGCCACGGCACCTCCCAAGGCCACGATGTCCATCACGATGATGGAGTTGAGCTGCATGGAGAGCACCTTCATGGTGATGGTGCGGAAGCGCTCCGCCTCCTGGTTCATGGCCTCGTGGCGCGCGGCGTCCGCCTGATAGATCTTGAGGGTGGTGAGGCCCTGGAGGTTCTCGAGGAAGCTGTCGCCCAGCTCGGCGTACTGGTCCCAGTACTTGCCCAGGATGCGCTTTGCCACCTTCTGCACCGCCACGATGGTCGCGGGGATGAGCGGCACGCAGAGCAGCAGCACGGCCGCCGCGGGCAGGCTCACGGGCGCCACCACCGCAAACAGCGTCACCGGCGCCAGCACGGCGTAGAAGAGCTGCGGGAGGTACTGGCCAAAGTAGGTCTCAAGCTGCTCGCAGCCCTCCACAGAGAGCTGCACCACCTCGGCCGTGGGCACCTGGTCCGTGTAGCCGGGACCCATGGCCAGGAGCTTCTCGTAGATGCGGCGGCGCAGCACGCGCTTGACGTCCTGGGAGGCGGCAAAGCTCTCGTGGGCGGCAAGGCGCGCGGCCACCACGCGCAGGACGACGCCCGCGGCCAGCAGGGGCCACGCCACCTGCGGCACCGCCACGCCCGTAACCAGCGAGGACGCCACCCGCGCAATGACCCAGACCAGCGCCACGTTGCCCACCAGGCCCACCCACTGCCAGGCCACCGTGGCCAGCACGTGTCGCAGGGCCTCGGGCACCAGCGCCAGAAGCCGTTTGTCCATCATGTTGGGTATACTCCGATTCTGCATGCGGCGAGAAGCTCTTCTCGCCTAAACGACAACGTAGGTTAACTTGTCCATCTTACCCGATGGACCCAACAGTCTGGAGAGACGCATGAGCAATGAGGGCAAGAAGGTCAAGGTCCACTACGTGGGCACCCTGGACGACGGCACCAAGTTCGACTCCTCCCGCGACCGCAACGAGCCGCTGGAGTTCACCTGCATGGCCGGTCAGATGATCAAGGGCTTTGACACCGCCGTCAAGGACATGGAGGTCGGCCAGGTCATCGACGTGCACATCCCCGCGGCCGAGGCCTACGGCGAGAGGCGCGAGGACCTCGTCCAGACCCTGCCCATCGCCCAGCTCCCCGGCGCGGAGAACCTGGTCGCGGGCCAGAAGGTCACCCTGGGCAGCCCCGCCGGCTACCCTATTCCCGCGCTCGTGGCCAAGATCGAGGACGGCAACATCACCTTTGACATGAACCACGAGATGGCCGGCAAGGACCTCAACTTCAACATCGAGCTCCTCGAGGTCGCCGAGTAGGGCCATCCGAGCAGGTTCGCGCAACCCCGAACCCAATTCCCAACACGATTTGGGTTCGCCACCAGGCGCCGCACGTGCCGCCCAAGCGCCAACACCAAGAAAGCCGCAGGTCGCAGACCCGCGGCTTTCTTCTTGGTCCAAATCCTCGAACCCAAATCGTCAGCCCGCCTCAGGCACGCCAGGCGAGAAGCCCGTCTTGCCGGTTAGACCATCTCCTCCGGACAAAACACCTCGTCGAACTTCTCCGCAGAAAGAAGCCCCAGGTCAAGGCAGGCGTCACGTAGGCTCGTGCCCTCGGCGAAGGCCTTCTTTGCCACCTTGGCCGCGTTGTCGTAGCCAATGTAGGGGTTGAGGCAGGTCACCAGCATGAGGGAGTGGCGCAGGTTGTGATCCATGCGCTCGCGGTTGGCCCTGATGCCCGACGCGCACCTCTGGTCAAAGGAGAGAATGGCGTCCGCGAGCAGCCTCACGGACTGCAGGAAGTTGTATGCAATGACGGGCATGAAGACGTTGAGCTCGAAGTTGCCCTGGGACGCGGCAAAGCCGATGGTGGCGTCGTTGCCCATGACCTGGGCGGCCACCATGGTGACGGCCTCGCACTGCGTGGGGTTGACCTTGCCCGGCATGATGGAGCTGCCCGGCTCGTTTGCCGGAATCGCGATCTCTCCCAGGCCAAGGCGGGGGCCGGAGGCGAGCCAGCGCACGTCGTTGGCAATCTTCATCATGTTGGCGGCAAGCCCCTTAACCGCGCCGTGCGCAAAGACGATGGCGTCCTTGCCCGTGAGCGCGCGGAACTTGTTGGGGTCCGTCACAAACGGCATGCCCGTGGCCGCGGCAAGCTCCTCCGCCACGGCAACGTCAAAGCCCTCCGGCGCGTTGAGGCCGGTGCCCACGGCCGTGCCCCCCAGCGCCAGGCGATACAGCCCCGCAAGCGAGGCCTCCAGCTCCTCGGCAGATCCCTCCAGAAGGCCGCGCCAGCCAGAGATCTCCTGAGCAAAGGAGATGGGCACTGCATCCTGCAGGTGGGTGCGACCGCTCTTGACCACGTCGGCGTTCTCCACCTCCAGGCGGCGGAAGGTGGCCTCGAGCTGCGCCACCGCCGGCAGCAGGCGCTCGCGCACCGCCGTCACGGCCGCAATGTGCATGGCCGTGGGGAAGGTGTCGTTTGAGGACTGGCTCATGTTGACGGAGTCGTTGGGATGAAGGCGGCGCTCGCCGGCAATCTGGTTGCCCCGGTTGGCGATGACCTCGTTGACGTTCATGTTGGACTGCGTGCCGGAGCCCGTCTGCCACACCACCAGCGGGAAGTTGCCGTCGAGCTTGCCGGCAAGAATCTCGTCCGCCACGGCGCCAATGAGGTCGGCGTCCGTGCGGCTCATGCGGCCCAGGCGGCAGTTTGCCCACGCCGCGGCAGCCTTGAGCTGCGCAAACGCACGCACGATCTCATCGGGCATGCGCTCGGTGCCAATGGGGAAGTTCTCGTGGCTGCGCTCGGTCTGGGCGCCCCAGAGGGCTTCTTGCGGCACGAGCATCTCTCCCATGGAGTCGCGCTCCACGCGCCAGCCGGCGGGAGCCTCGGACGTCGCGGTGTTCTGGGCCATCTCTTGGTGCCTTTCTGACGGGGTGCTCGGGGCTTGGGGGTTGACTACTCGGACGTGCGGCCGCCCTGCTCGAGCCTCTGCAGGCCCGAGAGGATGGCGGAGACCACCTCGGACTGGTCGCGGGCAACAACGCCCAGGTCAGCGCGGACGCCGCGGAAGCGCGGGCTCTTGGAGAGGTCCTTGGCAAGGCGCTCGTTCACGCGGGCGTCGGAGAGGGCGCCCAGCTCGGCCTGGATGCTGTCCATGTACTCGCTTGCCTGGGCGCGCTCGTCTCCAAGCACCTCGGCCAGGCGCTCGGAGACAAAGTGGACCTCCTTGGCGTCCCGGCGGGCCCTAAAGACCGCGTCCTGGTCAGAGAGGTCAAGGCCAAAGAGGGCCTCGTCCACCTGCGCGAGCTCCTGGTCAAAGTGGGTCTTGAAGTCGGACGCGGAGAGGCCCGACTCAAGCACGCGGCCCTTCCACGCAAAGGTGGCGAGATCGGCCTCCAGCTCGTCCAGGCGGCGCGCGGCGTGCTCCTTGCGCAGCAGCTCGGCCACGCCCTCGCGGGCAAGGGCCCGCTCCTTGGCGCACGCCATGGGCAGCAGGCTGCCCGCTGCGAGCTCGCCGGACTCCACCAGGCCGTCCACGCACTCGCAGAGGATGTCCAGGCCGCGAAGAGAGCCCGTGGCCTCCTGGAGCTCCTTCATGAGGCGCACGGAGCGGCGGTTCTGCTTCTTTGCCTGCCAGGGCGCCAAGAACTCCAGCAGGGAGCGCAGGCGGCGCAGCCCCACGCGGAAGGCGCGCAGGGCAACCGGGTCGTCCGGGCGCTCGCGCAGCTGCGCGAAGAGGTCCTTGAGCTCGGCCGCCATCTGGGCCACCTCGCCCTCGGCCACGGCGGGGGCGTCCCACGCAATGGGGTCGGGCCCGGCGACGAACCACTTCACGCGGCCGCGGCCGGAGAGGCCGCAAGGCAGGTCGATGGCCATCGCGGCACCCTTGCCAAACGTCAGGCCACAGCCCGTGAGCTGTGCCGCAGCCATGTCCATGAAGGGCACGTGCCCCACGGCAACAACAACGGGGGCCTGGGCGTCGGCCAGCTCGGCCAGAAACGCCGCCAGGTCCTGGCGGTACAGGCTTTGATGCACGGCCACGTCCTGGGCGCCCGTGGCGTCGCAGACGGCCTGCGCGGTCTCCAGCGCGCGTACCGCCGGGCTGCTCCAGACCTCCAGCTCCGGGTCTTCTCCCAGCAGGGCAAACGTGCGCGGATACGCCGCGGCAAGGGCCCGAACGCCCGCGGGCGTGAGCCTGCGGTCCTCGTCCAGGCCGGACGCGGCCACGTCCTCGGGGCTTCCATGACGAACGAGCACCAGCGTCTTGACCATGCTTCCCCCTGACCATCGGTTGCCGGCGGGCCTCGCCCACGCGGGACCTCTTAGCATAGCAAGGCATTGTTACAAGAACGCGCCCTTCTCGCCAAGCGGTCAAGCGGCAGGCGAGAAGGGCGCG
>CAJMPT010000069.1 GCA_905215465.1 uncultured bacterium
GAGCTTGGAGTACTGCTCGGCCTTGGAGACGTAGCGGGCGTGGACCTCGGCCTCGTTGAGGACGCCGTACTTGTCGAAGAAGGCGATGTTCTCGGGCCTGACCATGGTGGGCAGAGCGTCCGGCGTGGTCTTGAGGTTGGGCAGGCCACGGCGCTCGGCCTCCTGCTCCCACTCCTCGGAGTAGCCGTTGCCCTCGAAGATGATGCGGTGGTGGTCCTTGAGGGTCTGCTTGACCCAGGCCAAGGCGGCGGCGGTGAAGTCGTCGCCGGTCTTGCCGGCCATGGCGGTTGCGAACTCGTCGCACTGCTCGGCCACGGCGGTGTTCAGCACCACGTTGGGGTCGGACAGGTTCTGCTGGGAGCCGCACATGCGGAACTCGAACTTGTTGCCGGTGAAGGCGAAGGGAGAGGTGCGGTTGCGGTCCGTGGTGTCCTGAAGGACCGTGGGCAGGGAGGGAACGCCCAGGTCGATGCGGGTGCGGCCGTGAGCCTCGGCGGCCTCGTCGTGGATGAGGGCCTCGACGATCTCATCCAGCTCGTCGCCCAGGAAGACGGAGACAATGGCGGGAGGCGCCTCGTTGGCGCCCAGACGGTGGTCGTTGCCGGCGGAGGCGACGCTCATGCGCAGCAGGTCGGCGTGGGTGTCCACGGCGGCGATGAGGGCGGTCAGGAAGACGAGGAACTGCAGGTTCTCGCTGGGCTGGGCACCCGGCTCGAGAAGGTTCTTGCCATCGGCGCAGATGGACCAGTTGTTGTGCTTGCCGGAGCCGTTGACGTAGTCGAAGGGCTTCTCGTGCTCAAGGCAGGCCAGGCCGTGGTGGGTGGCCAGCAGCTTGAGCTTCTCCATGGTTAGGAGGTTGTCGTCAATGGCAAGGGAGCCCTGCTCGAAGATGGGGGCGAGCTCGTGCTGGCCGGGGGCGACCTCGTTGTGCTTTGTCTTGGCGGGGACGCCGAGCTTCCAGAGCTCGTCGTCGACCTCCTTCATGAAGGCGTTGACCGTCGGGCGGATGGCGCCGAAGTAGTGCTCCTCGAGCTCCTGGCCCTTGACCGGCTCGCAGCCAAAGAGCGTGCGGCCGCACATGATGAGGTCCGGGCGCTTCTGGAAGTCCTCCTCCTTGATGAGGAAGTACTCCTGCTCGGGGCCGACGGTGGTCATGACGTGCTTGGCCTGGCGGCCAAAGAGCGAGAGCACGCGCTTGGCCTGGCCCTCGAGGGCAACCTGGGAGCGCAGCAGCGGGGTCTTCTTGTCAAGCGCCTCGCCGGTGTAGGAGATGAAGGCCGTGGGAATGCACAGGACCTCGTCCTTGATGAAGGCGGGGCTGGAGGGATCCCATGCGGTGTAGCCGCGGGCCTCGAAGGTGGCGCGCAGGCCGCCGGAGGGGAAGGAGGAGGCGTCGGGCTCGCCCTGGATGAGCTCCTTGCCCGAGAAGGACATGAGCACGGAGCCGTCGTCCTTGGGCGTGATGAAGCTGTCGTGTTTCTCGGAGGTGATGCCCGTCAGCGGCTGGAACCAGTGGGCGTAGTGCGTGGCGCCCTTCTCCAGCGCCCACTCCTTCATGGCGTGGGCCACCTCGTTGGCGATGCCCAGGTCGAGCTTCTTGCCCTCCTCGATGACCTGTTTGAGCTCCTTGTAGGTGGGCTTGGGAAGCCTCTCCTGCATCACGGTATCCGTGAACAGGAGGCTTCCGTACTCCTCGGTGACCTTGTCCTTGCCCATGTGCGCCTCTTTCTGTGGGTGATTTGGCGTGCCTGGCTTACGGAAGAAAACTCTAGTTGCCCATTGTTACACGTCAATTAAGGCCGGGTGTCCCGAGCGAACCGTCCAAATTGCAAGAAACACGCAACAAAGAGGCGCACGGCGACCGGACGGCCCCCTTCATCTATGTGAGGGACCCGTGGAGAAGGGCGCGCCACGGGACTAGCGGCACTCTGCCGAGGCAATATCTAACACCGTTATTTGCTTCTAGTGTTAGGGGGTTTCAGTGGAAGGGAATTCCGAGGACTTCCGCGCCCTGGCGCAGGAGGTCCTGGAGGAGTTCGGGGCGCTCGGCCGCCGCATGGGCTCGAGGATGCAAAACGCCCGCCGCGGAGAGCATGGCGTCATACACGCGCTCGCCTGCTCCGCAAGCCCGCTCACCCCGAGCGAGCTTGCCACGCTGGGCCACCTCTCCTCCGCCCGCGTGGCCAACGTCCTGCGCTCCCTTGAGGAGAAGGGCCTCGTCACCCGGGAGCACTCCCAGGCCGACCGCCGTCGCGTCACCGTAAGCCTCACCGAGGCCGGACGGGCGGAAGACAAGCGCCACAAGGCGGAGTTCGAGGAGGTGGCCAGCGATTTTCTCGCCCAGCTCGGCGAGAAGGACACCCGGGAGATGCTGCGCATCCTCCGTCGCGTGAACCAGACCATAGACGGCAACCGCGCGGCCCGGCAGGCCGCCGACAAACAAGACCAAGAGAGGAAGGGAGGCCAGCCGCATGAGGATCATCAAGCTCTTTAAGAACCACGTGCTTGCCCTGGTGTGCGCCGTCGCGCTGATCATCATCAGCTGCAACGCGGACCTCGCGCTGCCCACCTACATGAGCGAGATCGTGGACGTGGGCATCCAGCAGGGAGGCATAGAGGGCCCGGCGCCCGACACCATCCGCGCCGAGTCCCTGTCTGACCTGGAGCTCTTCATGCCCGAGAACGACATGGCAACGGTCGAGGCCGCCTACTCCGAGCCCGACCAGAACGGCATCCGCACCTACGTGGGCACCGAGGCCGACCGCGCCGAGGACGGCGCCGTCTCTGACACCATCAGCCTGCCGGAGACCGTTGCGCTCTCCCTCGAGCAGGGCGTGGACGCCTCCATCCTGGGCGAGGGCATGACGGGCACCCTGGACATGCCGGCCGTCCGCAACGCCTGCGAGGCGGGGCTTCTCCCCAAGGAGAAGCTCGTCAAGGCGGCCGAAGCCATGGGCGACTCCATGGGCAGCATGGGCGGCTCCATCGTCAAGCAGCGAGCCATCGCCTACGTCCAGCAGGAGTACGAGGCCCAGGGCATCAGCCTCGAGGACGTGCAGAACTCCTACCTGGCCAGCATGTCGCTCAAGATGTTCGGCCTGTGCCTCGTCTCGCTGGTGGCCACCATCCTCACCGGCGCCGTGGCCTCCCACACCGCCTGCACCATCGCGCGCGACCTGCGCCGCCAGACCTTCGACCGCGTCATGCACTTCTCGCCGGCCGAGGTTGGAAAGTTCAGCCAGGCGTCCCTCATCACGCGCTGCACCAACGACATCCAGCAGATCCAGATGGCGACGACCCTGTTCATCCGCATGGTGCTCTTGGCCCCCATCATGGGCGTCGTGGCCGTCCTGCGCGTGCTTGCCACCCACACGGGCCTGGAGTGGACCATCGGCGTGGCCGTCATCGCGGTCTGCGCCGTGGTGGGCGTGCTCATGGGCCTCACCATGCCCAAGTTCAAGAAGATGCAGAAGTTCGTGGACCGCGTGAACCTCGTCGCCCGCGAGATGCTCGACGGCGTCATGCCCATCCGCGCCTTTGGCCGCCAGGACCACGAGCTCGAGCGCTTTGACGACGCCTCCCGCGACCTCATGGACACCCAGCTCTTCACCAACCGCGCCATGAGCTTCATGATGCCGCTCATGATGCTGGTCATGAATTGCATCACCATCCTCATCGTCTGGGCTGGTTCCCACGGTGTCAACGACGGCGTGATGCAGGTCGGCGACATGATGGCCTTCATCTCCTACACCATGCAGATCGTCATGGCCTTCATGATCCTCACCATGGTCTCGGTCATGCTGCCGCGCGCCGAGGTTGCCGCCGAGCGCGTGGAGGAGGTCCTCAACACCCAGAGCTCCATCAAGGAGCCCGCGCGCCCGCAGCTTCCCGCCGCCGACGCCCCTCGCGGCGAGCTGGCCTTCAAGAACGTCAGCTTCCAGTACCCCGACGCCCGCGAGGACGTCATCAGCGGCGTGAGCTTCACCGTGCACGCCGGCCAGACGCTGGGCGTCATCGGCTCCACGGGCTGCGGCAAGTCCACGCTCGTGCAGCTCATCCCGCGCCTGTACGACGTCACGGGAGGCAAGGTCACCCTGGACGGCATCGACGTCCGCGACCTTCCCCTCTCCGAGCTGCGCCACCGCGTGGGCTACGTGCCCCAGCAGGGCATGCTCTTCTCCGGAACCGTCGAGTCCAACCTCAAGTTTGCCGGCGAGTCCGTGACCGACGAGGCCATGCACGAGGCCGCGGGCATTGCCCAGGCGACGGACTTCATCGAGGAGCGCGAGGGCGACTTTGGCTCCGAGATCAGCCAGGGCGGCGGGAACGTCTCCGGCGGCCAGCGCCAACGCCTCTCCATCGCGCGCGCCCTTGCCAAGCGTCCCGAGGTCGTGGTCTTTGACGACTCGTTCAGTGCCCTTGACTACAAGACCGACGCCCGCCTGCGCGAGGAGCTCGCGCGCACGCAGAAGGAGGCCGCCATCGTGGTGGTGGCCCAGCGCATCGCGACCATCATGCACGCAGACCAGATCGTCGTCCTCGACGATGGCCAGGTGGTGGGCCAGGGCACGCACGAGGAGCTCCTGCGCAGCTGTCCCGCCTACCTGGAGATTGCACAGTCACAGCTTTCCGCCAAGGAGCTCGGCCTCACGCAGGAAGAGATCGCGGCGGTCATGGAAGGGGGTAGCCGCTAATGGCAGACGAGAACTCCAAGACCGTCATGCCCAAGCAGCGCCAGCGCGGGCCCATGGGCCGCGGCCTTGGCGGCGGGCGCTCCGTCGAGAAGGCCAAGGACTTCAAGGGCACCATGCTCAGGCTCCTGGGCTACGTCGGCCAGCACAAGGTAGCCGTGTTCTTTGGCATAGCCTTTGCCGTATGCTCGGTCATCTTCAACATAGTGGGACCCAAGGTGCTCGGCCAGGTTACTACCAAGCTCTACGAGGGGCTTGTCGCCAAGGTGAGCGGCACCGGAGCCGTGGACTTTGACTGGATCGGCAAGACCCTGCTGTTCCTGCTCGGCCTCTACCTGGCAAGCTCCGCGTGCAACCTCGTGCAGGGCTGGCTCATGACCGGCGTCACGCAGAAGATCTGCTACCGCATGCGCAAGGAGATCGCCCACAAGATCTCCGTCGTGCCCATGAGCTACTTCAACGGCCACAGCAAGGGAGACGCGCTCAGCCGCATCACCAACGACGTGGACACCCTAGGCCAGTCCCTCAACCAGTCCATCACGCAGCTCATCACCTCGGTCACGCAGATTCTCGGCGTGCTCGTGATGATGCTCTCCATCAGCCTGCCGCTCACCGGCGTGACCGTGCTCACGCTGCCTGCCGCCGCCATCATCATGATGGTCATGATTCACTTCTCGCAGCCGTACTTCCGCGAGCAGCAGCAGGTCCTGGGTGCCGTCAACGGCATCATCGAGGAGGACTTCGCCGGCCAGAACGTCATCCAGGTCTTTGACCGCGCCGACGCCGCCGTGGCCGAGTTCGACGAGAAGAACGACCGCCTCTTCATCTCCGGCTGGAGGTCGCAGTTCCTCTCCGGCCTGATGATGCCGCTCATGTCCCTGGTGGGCAACATGGGCTACGTGGGCGTCGTCGTGGTGGGTGCGCAGCTTGCCCTCACGGGCAACGCCACGCCGGGCGACATCCAGTCCTTCATCCAGTACGTCCGCAACTTCACCCAGCCAGTCCAGCAGCTCGGCAACGTGGGCAACACGCTGCAGTCCATGGCCGCCGCCACCGAGCGCGTCTTTGAGTTTCTCGCCGCGCCGGAGGAGGAGCAGGCGGCAGACGCCCAGGTGGCCGAGGAGCGCCCCGGCCTGGTGGAGTTCGACCACGTGCGCTTTGGGTACGTGCCCGGCCAGACCATCATCCACGACTTCAGCTGCGTGGCCGAGCCCGGCCAGACCGTGGCCATCGTGGGCCCGACGGGCGCCGGCAAGACCACGCTCATCAAGCTGCTCCAGCGCTTCTACGACGTGGACGGCGGAAGCCTGCGCGTCGAGGGCATCGACGTGCGCGACTGGGACCGCGCGGCGCTGCGCGAGGAGTTTGCCATGGTCCTGCAGGACACGTGGCTGTTCAACGGCACCATCCGCGAGAACATCCGCTACGGCCGCCCCGACGCCACCGACGCCGAGGTCGAGGCCGCAGCCAAGGCCGCGCGCTGCGACCACTTCATCCACACGCTGGCCGGCGGCTACGACTTTGTGATCAACGAGGAGGGCA
>CAJMPT010000070.1 GCA_905215465.1 uncultured bacterium
ACATCGTCCAGGACCGCCTGGCCATCGAGGTCCTGCGCGGCTGCGCACGCGGCTGCCGCTTCTGCCAGGCGGGCATGACCTACCGCCCGGTTCGCGAGCGCCCCGAGGACCAGATCGTCGAGGCCACCATCGAGGGCCTGGCCGAGAGCGGCCACAACGAGGTCTCGCTCACCTCGCTCTCCACCACTGACCACTCCCAGTGCGCCCATCTGCTCAACCGTCTCAACGGCAGCCTTGGCGAGCAGGGCATCAGGGTCTCCATCCCCTCCCAGCGCCTCGACTCCTTTGGCATCGAGATGGCAACTGCCGTCGCGGGAGGCAAGCGCGGAGGCCTCACCTTTGCCCCCGAGGCTGGCACTCAGCGCCTGCGCGACGTCATCAACAAGAACGTCACCGAGGAGAACCTCGAGACCGCGGCGAGAAACGCCTTCGAGTTGGGCTGGCGCCGCTGCAAGCTCTACTTCATGATGGGCCTGCCCACCGAGACCGACGATGACATCGTCGCCATCGCCGAAGCGGCCGAGCGCGTGCTCGAGATCGGGCGCGAGGTCGTGGGGCGCGGCCGCAAGAGCGGCGTCTCGGTCTCCATCTCGGTTGCCGTCTTCGTGCCCAAGAGCTATACCGCCTTCCAGTGGGCCGGCCAGCTCGACCCCGAGGAGGTGCGCCGTCGCCAGCAGCTGCTCCTTCACTCCTGCCATGACCGGGCCATCAGGGTCTCCTACCACGACTCGCGCTCCTCGCTCGTGGAGGGCGCCGTCTCCAAGATGGGCCGCGAGGGCTTTGCCCTGGTGCGGCGCGCCTGGGAGCTCGGCTGTTGCTTCGACGCCTGGACGAGCGAGTTCGACTTCTCCCTCTGGGAGCAGGCGGCGGCCGACTGCGGGCTTGACCTGGCAGACGTTGCCTGCGAGTCCTTCCCGCTCGACGCCACGCTCCCGTGGGACCACACCTCGCCGGGCGTCTCGAAGGGATTCCTCCAGCGGGAGTGGCGCCGTGCCGCCCAGGGCGTGACCACGCCCGACTGCACGCGCACGTCCTGCGTGGGCTGCGGCGTCTGCCAAACGCTCAAGGTCGGCAACGTCATCCAGGGGGTGCGTGCATGAGCGAGACTGACCACGTCCTCACCAAGCGGGAGCTCCCGCGCCTTCGCTTCCAGTACGGCAAGGACGAGAGGCTCGCGTTTCTCGGCCACCTCGAGGTCATCGGCACCATCGACCGCTGTGTGAGAAGGGCGCGCCTGCCCTTCTCCATCGGCAACGGCTTCGCGCGCCGCATGCGCATCCAGTTCTCCCAGGCCCTTCCCGTGGGTGCCTCCTCGTGCTGCGAGTACTTCGACGTCAAGCTGACCGAGCGCATCGACGCCGAGGAGGCCCTTGCGCTTCTCCGCGCCGCCACGCCGCCCGCGCTTGCCCCCGTCGCGGCCGCCTACGTGGACGAGCCCCAGGGCGCGCTCGAGGCCTGGCTTACCCGCGCCGCGTGGGAGGCCGAGGTCCTGGGCGCCCCCGTGGGTGCGGCGGCCCTCTCTGCCGCCATCGAGGGGCTGCGCCAAGAGGGCGACCTCACCTACCTGCGCGGACAGAAGGAGAAGCACATCGACCTCTCCCGCGCCGTCGTGGGCTTCTCTGCGTCGGACGCCAGGGAGGGCATCTCGCTCTCGCTCGACACGCGCTCCTCAAACGAGGGGGCCCTGCGACCCCTGGTCCTTGTCGACGCGGCCCTTGCCCGCATTGGGGAGGGGCCCTGCGACTCCGTCCGCGTCCGTAGGGTCGGCCAGTGGCATGAGGACGAAAGTGGTTGTCTTGTGAAACCGCTTTAGGCCATTTGGCGCAGGCTGCGAACACCTCTATTCTTTACAAGGTTGTTGTGACGCGCGCCCCTGCGCGGTGACTGTTCAGTTTCCCTTACGGAATCCGCAGGTCAGGGTGAAAGTGCGTTGACGCGTCTCGGCACCGTCTGTATTATTAGGAACTGTTGCACTCACGCCAGCAATGAAGGGTTTCACACATGTACGCAATCATCGCAACTGGTGGCAAGCAGTATAAGGTTGCCAAGGGCGACGTCCTCGACGTCGAGAAGCTCGACGCGCAGCCTGGCGACAAGGTCGAGCTCCCCGTCCTTCTGCTGAACGACGGCAAGCAGACCATCGTTGACGCTGCCTCCCTGCAGGACAAGAAGGTCACTGCCGAGGTCGTCGAGCAGTTCAAGGGCGAGAAGGTCCTCGTCTTCAAGTTCAAGAAGCGCAAGCGCTATCACCGCGCCAACGGTCACCGTCAGAACCTGACGAAGATCCAGATCGTTGAGCTCCCGTAGTTTCACTTCAGAGTAGAAGAAGGCAGGTCCCACAATGGCTCACAAGAAAGGCCTTGGCTCGTCTCGTAACGGCCGCGATTCCCACGCTCAGCGTTTGGGTACCAAGCGTTACGGTGGTCAGCTCGTGAAGGCTGGCGAGATTCTCGTCCGTCAGCGCGGCACCCACATCCACCCGGGTGAGAACGTCGGCATCGGCAAGGACGACACCCTGTTCGCCCTCAAGGCCGGCACCGTCGAGTTCACCAAGGGCCAGAAGCACCTGGTGCACGTCCGCGAGGCCTAGTTGCCAAGCTTCATAGCTTAATCTTGGGACCCCGCTCGCGGGGTCCTTTTTGTATCTGACGCAGGCGGCGGGCGCCTCTCGCCCTTCGCCCAAGCCCCACAGAGGGAGACCACCCGTGGAGAACACGTTCACTGACCTTTCCCACATCAACGTCAAGGGCGGCGACGGCGGTGCCGGCTGCATGTCCTTCAGGCGCGAGGCCTTCGTTCCCAAGGGCGGTCCCGACGGCGGCGACGGCGGTCACGGCGGAAACGTCATCGTCGAGGCCGACGCGCAGCTCTCGTCCCTCATCGACTACCGCTACAAGCACCACTTCCGTGCCGGTCGTGGCACGCACGGCCAGGGCGCCCGCCGTTATGGCCGGGATGGCGAGGACCTTGTGCTCAAGGTGCCCCTGGGCACCGTCGTTCGCGAGCTGGACCCTGCTACGCAGACGCCCATGTACCAGATCGCCGATCTCACGCAGCCCGGCGAGCGCGTCATCGTGGCCCCGGGCGGCGCCGGCGGCCGTGGCAACATCCACTTCGTCACCTCCGTGCGCCGCGCCCCGGCGTTTGCCGAGAAGGGCGAGCCCGCTATCGAGCACTGGATTGAGCTCGAGATGAAGCTCATGGCCGATGCCGCCCTGGTGGGCATGCCGTCGGTGGGCAAGAGCTCCATCATCGCCCGCATCTCCGCGGCTCGCCCCAAGGTGGCCGACTATCCCTTCACCACGCTCGTTCCCTACCTTGGCGTGGCCCGCGCGAGCAGCGGCCAGTCCTTCGTCGCCGCAGACGTCCCCGGCCTCATCGAGGGTGCGAGCGAGGGCAAGGGCCTGGGCCACCAGTTCCTGCGCCACATCGAGCGCACGGCCCTCATCATGCACGTCGTAGACGTGACGGGCGGCTACGAGGGCAGGGACGTGGTCGAGGACTACGCCACCATCAACGCCGAGCTCGCGGCCTACGCCTCCGAGCTTGCTATCCGCCCGCAGGTGGTCGTTGCCAACAAGTGCGACCTCCCGGGCTGCGAGGAGGCCGTGGAGCGCCTGCGCGCCGCCGCCGAGGCCGACGGCCACGAGTTCTTTGCCGTCTCGGCCGCCACGGGCCTGGGCCTCGACGCCCTCGTCAACCGCGTCGCCGCCATGGTGGCGGAGCTCCGCCGGGAGGTTGCCCAGGCAGAGCCCGAGCGCGACCTCACCGAGGCCTGGGAGCGCGACCGCCAGCGCCGCGACAAGCGCATGGTCATCAGACGAGAGGAGCGTCACGTCTGGCGCGTCTCCGGCGCCGCCATCGAGCGCATGGTTGTCCAGACCGACTGGGAGAACGACGAGGCCGTGGCCTTCCTGCAGCACCGCTTTGACCGCTGCGGCCTCGACCTGCAGCTTGCCAAGGCCGGCGCCGTCAACGGCGACGAGATTCGCATCCTGGGCTTTGCCTTCACCTACGAGGGCGAGGGTGCCGGCGACGAGTACTCCGAGGTCGACGAGGCCGAGGACGAGCTCTTCGCCGACTCCGACGACGCCCGGGGGCAGGAGTAGGCGTGGCGGCGGCAGGCACGGGAAGGCTCATCGTCTTCAAGGTCGGCTCGTCCACCCTCGTGGATGACGCGGGTTCCCTCGACCGTGCGTTCATCCGCTCCCTCTGCGACCAGGTCGTCGCCCTTCGCGAGGCCGGCAACCAGGTGGTCGTGGTCTCCTCGGGCGCCGCGGCGGCAGGTCGTGACGTCCTGGGCTTCTCCTCGCGCCCGAGCGACATGGCAACCCTTCAGGCCTGCGCGTCCGTGGGCCAGACCGCGCTCACCGAGGCCTACGCCGAGGTCCTGCGCGAGCGAGGCGTCCTCTGCGGCCAGGTCCTTCTCACCAGGCGAGACGTCGTGGACCGCGACGCCTACCTCAACGCCCGCAACACGCTCACGCGCCTGCTCGAGCTGGGTGCCGTTCCCGTGGTCAACGAGAACGACACGGTCTCGGTGGCCGAGTTCACCTTTGGCGACAACGACATGCTCGGCGCCATCGTCTCCGCGCTGGTGGGGGCCAACCTCTACATCATCCTCTCGGACGTGGACGGCCTCTACACGGCCAACCCCTCCGAGGACCCCACGGCAACGCTCATCCCCGAGGTCACGCAGGTGGACCATGCCGTCTCGTCCATGGCGGGCGGCTCCTCATCCTCCTTCGGGACGGGCGGCATGTCCTCCAAGGTCCGCGCCGCCCGCGCCATGTTGGCCGCCGGCATCCCCACGGTCATCTGCGAGGGAAGGCGTCCCAACGTGCTTCTGGAGGTCGCCGGAGGCCAGGGTGTGGGCACGCGCTTCCAGCCCTCCGCCGATGTTGCGCCCGAGGCCGGCCGCAAGCTCTGGATCGGCCTTGCCGAGGTCGTGCGCGGCACCATCGAGCTCGACGAGGGCGCGGCCGCCGCGGTCCTCGAGCACGGCGCCTCCATCCTGCCCGTCGGCGTCTCTCGCGTCGAGGGGTCCTTTGAGGCCGGCGAGGTCGTCAACGTTACCAATTCCACAGGAGAGCTCATCGGCCGCGGAGTCGTGGGATACTCGTCTGAAGACATGCTGCGCGTCCGCGGACTCAAGCTCGAGGTCATCGCCCGTTTTTTGGGCGAGGCCGCGGCCGTGCCGGCGGTTCACAGGGACGAGCTTCTCGTCCTGTAGAGAGGGGAGAGACCCATGGGTGAGGCACTGGACAAGGCGAGGCTCGCGCACGAGGCCGCACCTCTTGTGGCCGCCGCGGGCTCCGAGGTGCGCTCCGAGGCCATTCGCCTCTGCGCCCAGGCCCTGCGCGATGCCGCCGCAGACATCGTTGCCGCCAACGCCTCCGACCTCGAGCGCGCCCGCAGGCAGGGTATGAGCCTTCCCCTGCAGGACCGCCTCTCCCTCACTGCCGAGCGCGTGATGGCCATCGCCGACGCCATGGACGGGGTCGCAGGCCAGAGCGACCCCGTGGGTCGCGTCATCGACGGCCACACCCTCAAAAACGGCCTTGCCGTGGAGAAGGTCACGGTCCCGCTGGGCACCGTCGCCGTCATCTTCGAGGCCCGCCCCAACGTGACGGCCGACGCCCTCGCGCTCTGCCTGCGCTCCGGCAACGCCTGCGTTCTCAAGGGTGGGTCTGCGGCGGCTGCTTCCTGCGAGGCCATCGTGGACGTCTGTCGCTCTGCCGTGGCGCAGGCGGGCCTTCCCGGCGATGCCGTCCAGTACGTGAGCGACGACAGGAACCACACGCAGACTGCCGAGCTCCTGGGCGCCACGGGCCTCATCGACGTCCTCATCCCGCGCGGCGGAGCCGGGCTCATCCGCAACTGCGTTGAGAACGCCAAGGTCCCCACCATCGAGACGGGCACCGGCAACTGCCACATCTACCTGCATCGCGATGCTGACGTCCAGAAGGCCGTTGCCATCGTGGCCAATGCTAAGACGTCCCGTCCGGGCACGTGCAACTCCGCCGAGTCCCTTCTCGTTGACGCCTGCGCCGCGGCCGAGCTGCTGCCGCCCGTCATCGAGGAGCTCTCGCGCCTGGGCGTGGAGCTTGTGGGGGACGAGCCTGCCTGCGAGATTGCGGCCCG
>CAJMPT010000071.1 GCA_905215465.1 uncultured bacterium
TGAGGTTGCTGGGATAGCGCTGCTCTGGTGGGCTGTGACGGCGGTGCTGTCAATGCTGCTCATGGGAGCGCTTCCTTATCGGAATGCGGCCTTCCAGTTTGTGACCCTGGCCGCGCTGCTTCTGCTTGCTCTTCTCGACACTGTCTTCTCTTTGATTCAGGAAAGGCGGACTGTCCGATGATTTGCCTTCGAGGAATAGGTAAAACGTACAGGGAGAAGAGTGGAGAGAAGCACGTTATCTTCCGTGGCCTTGACTTCTGTCCCAGCGACGAAGAGCGCTCCGTTGCGATTCTTGGGCGCAGCGGCTCTGGGAAGACGACGCTCCTGAGGATAATTGCGGGAATTGATGTTGATTACGAGGGCGAGTATCTCTTTGACGAGAAGAGACTGAAGAGAAACGCCTCCGCGATGGCGCACCTTAGACGTGAGGTGCTAGGCGTTGTTCCGCAAGATGCCATGGTGCTTGAGGATAGAAGCGTTCTTGCAAACGTTGAGCTGGGGGTGCCCAAGGGAGTAGACAAAAAGAGGACGGCGCAGGAGTGCCTTGAGAAGGTCGGCCTTCTCGCCTGCGCGCGCACTTCGGCGGCAAAGTTGTCGGGCGGGGAGGCTCAGCGAGTAGCTGTTGCGAGAGCTATTGCAAAACGACCTCGTCTGCTTTTGGCCGACGAGCCGACTGCGGCCCTAGACGAGAAGACCGAAGGGGAGCTTCTTTCTCTGTTTGAGAGGCTTGTGGCAGATGGCACGCGAATCATCATTGCCACCCACAACCAGACTGTTGCCGATTGGTGTGACGCAAAGTTCGAGATACGGGATTGCGCCCTTGTGAGGCTGTAGACACTCCGAGCCAGGTTCCCGCCATCTAGATGCTGGGAACCTGGTTCTTTTCATCTACAATTGCCGCAGACAACTTGAGAAGCGAAGCCGGGGCTGCGTGCGGCTCCGGCCGCTTTGCGTGCGAAAGGCCCCGTTCATGTTCATCAACCGCGTTTCTCGCCGACTGCTGGCCGCGCCCGAGATGGCGCCCCTGCTGAGGGAGCTATCCGCCGGAAACGACGCCACGCTGGCCGTGGCGCAGTCCGCCCGCCCGCTGGTGCTGGCGGCGCTGTGGGCCAAGGACCCGCGGCCGTGCCTCCTGGTGGTCTCCGGCGAGGAGGCGGCCGACCGCACGGCGCGCTCGCTTGCCGCATGGCTGGGCCAGGACGTGGTTTGCCGCTACCCGGAGCGCAAGGACCGTCCCTGGTCGGAGGCTGCCCCGGACGACGCCGTCATCGGCGCGCGCTGCCAGGCCGTGAGCCGCCTTGCCGCTGGCGAGAAGTGCCTGGTGGTGGCCAGCGCCCACGCGCTTTTGCGCCGCGTGCCTCCCGTGGGCAGCGGCTACTTTGCCTCCAGCACGTTTGCCGTGGGGGACGAGGTGCCCTTCGAGGACGTGCCGGCGCTTCTCGTCGGTATGGGCTACGCGGACAACGGCGAGGTGGACGCGGCCGGCGCCTTCCACGTCCATGGCGACGTGGTGGACGTCTGGCCCGCCCAGTCCACCTCGCCCGTGCGCCTGGAGTTCTTTGGCGATGAGATCGACCGCATCCGCCGCATGGTGCCCTCCACGGGGCAGACCATCGGCGAGCTGGAGTCCGTCACGGTGAGCCCCTGCCGCGAGATGGCCTTCACGGACGAGACGGTGCGCCGCGCTTCTCGCGCACTCTACAACCGTGCCCAGAACGATGACCGTATAGCCGCTGACCTGGACCTCATTGAGCGCCGCGCCCCGCAGCCGGCCCTGGAGCGCTACCTGCCTGTGCTCTACGGCGGCAGCGCCTCGCCGCTGGAGCACATGTGCGCCGACGCCCTGGTGGTTCTGGCCGAGCCTCGCGCCCTCTTCGACGACTGCATGCGCGCCATGGACGAGGTCATGGTTGCCGCCGGAAGTGCCCACGTCAGCACCGAGGGACTCTACACGCTGCCGCGACAGATGGACTTTGGTCGCCAGCAGAGGCTTTCCTTCTCGTCCATCCTGCGTGCGGGGTCCGGTGCCGTGACGGCGGAGCTGCCCGTGCGCCAGCCGGGCATCGCCGGCTCCGACGCCAAGCTGCTGGGCCGCGTGCGCCAGCTTCTGGCAGACAACGGCTCGGTGCTCTTTGCCGTGCCGGACCGGGCGGCCCGCGAGGCCCTTGAGCTGCGCTTCAATGACGAGTCCATCCCGTTTGCGGAGTCCCTGGGCTCGGCCGAGGACAACGCCTGCCGCATCACGGACCCGGCGGCGCCCGACTCCGGCCGCTCCCTGCCGCGCGGCCAGGTCACGTTCTTTGACGCGCCGGTGCCGGCGGGCATCGTCATCCCGTCCGCGGGCCTGGCGGTCTTCTCGGTGAGCGACCTCAGCTCCCGCACGGCAAAGTCCCGCCGCCGTGCCCGCCGCGTGGACCCCACGAGCGTGACCTTCCCCTTCAAGCCGGGAGACTACGTCGTCCACGCCACGCACGGCATCGCCCTCTTTGCGGACATTGTGCGCCAGGACGTGGCCGGCAAGGACCGCGACTACTTCCTGCTTGAGTACGCGGGCGGCGACAAGCTCTACGTGCCTCTTGAGCAGGTGGACCGCATCACGCGCTACGTGGGTCCGGACGGCAAGAGTCCGCGCCTTACGCGCCTGAACACCGCCGACTGGAGCCGCGCCACCGGCAAGGCCCGCAAGAGCGCCAAGAAGCTGGCGTTTGACCTGGTGGACCTCTACACGCGCCGCGCCTCCGTCAGCGGCTACGCCTTTGGCCTGGACACCCCCGTCCAGCAGGAGATGGAGTCCAGCTTTAGCTACGAGCTCACGCCCGACCAGGCAAGCGCCGTGGCCGACATCAAGGCCGACATGGAGGCCAGAAAGCCCATGGACCGCCTGCTCTGCGGAGACGTGGGCTTCGGCAAGACCGAGGTGGCCCTGCGCGCGGCCTTCAAGTGCTGTCAGGACGGCAAGCAGGTCATGGTGCTGTGCCCCACCACCATCCTGGCGCAGCAGCACTACGAGACGTTCTTCTCGCGGTTTGCCCCGTTTGACCTCAAGGTGGCCGTGCTCTCCAGGTTTGTGACGCCGGCCCAGCAGAGGCGGGCGCTGGAGGGCTTTGCGGACGGCTCGGTGGACGTGCTCATTGGCACGCACCGTCTGCTGTCTGCCGACGTCAACCCCCATGACCTGGGCATGGTTGTCATCGACGAGGAGCAGCGCTTTGGCGTGCAGCACAAGGAGCAGCTCAAGAACATGCGCGAGCAGGTGGACGTGCTGACGCTCTCGGCCACGCCCATCCCGCGCACCATGCAGATGGCCATGAGTGGCGTGCGCGACATGAGCCTCATCATGACGCCGCCTCCCGGCCGCCTGCCAGTCAAGGTCACGGTGGGGGAGTACGACCCCGACCTGGTGAGCGCCGCCATCCGCCAGGAGATGGGCCGCCACGGGCAGGTCTACTACGTGAGCAACCGCGTCCACACCATCGACGACGCGGTGGAGCGCGTGCGCGAGGCGGCGCCCGAGGCCCGCATCGGCGTGGCCCACGGCAAGATGACCGCCCGCGAGGTCGAGGACGTGATGCTGGAGTTTGCCGAGCACGAGATAGACGTGCTGGTGGCGACGACCATCATCGAGAGCGGCATCGACAACCCGCACACCAACACGCTCATCATCGAGGACTCCCAGCGCCTGGGCCTGGCCCAGCTCTACCAGCTCAAGGGCCGCGTGGGCCGCGGTCGCACGCAGGCCTACGCGTACTTCATGTTCCCCGGCGAGACGCCCCTCACGCCCGAGGCGACCGACCGCCTGACGGCCATCAACGAGTACCAGGACCTGGGCAGCGGCATGAAGATCGCCATGCGCGACCTGGAGATCCGCGGCGCGGGCTCGCTCATGGGCGCCGAGCAGCACGGTAACCTCAGCTCCGTGGGCTTTGACCTCTTCACCCAGATGCTGGGCGAGGCCGTGGCCGAGGCGCGTGGCGAGACGCGCGAGGTCGAGGAGGCCGAGGTCACCATCAACCTTCCGGCCGACTTCTACCTGGCCGAGGAGTACCTGCCCGAGGTGGACCGCCGCGTGCTGGTCTATCGCAAGCTGGCGGCCGCCGTGGACCTGGCCGAGGTAGACGAGCTGCAGAAGGAGACCGAGGACAGCTTCGGCGCGCTGCCGTTGGCCGGCCGCAACCTCTTTGACCGCGCGCGCATTCGCATCCGCGGCCAGCGCCTGGGCGTGACGAGCGTGAGCCTGACCAACGGCCGCCTCATCTACCAGGGCATAGAGGTCCCGCGCGACGTGGCGCTCAAGCTCCGTGGCCAGGGCGCGCTCAACTACCCCAAGAGCCACAAGCTGGCCTACCCCTTCCATCGCGGCGACGGCGAGGTCATGCCCGCCGCGGTGGCGGTGCTGGAGGCCGTCGGCGGCGACGACGAGGTGGACGAGTAGGAGGGCGTCGGGTCTGCTTGCACTTAGACCAGTCTGAATCCGCGTCCGGTGATCTGCGACGTGTTCACGTAGGTGATGAAGGCCGTCGGGTCGAGCCCGCGGATGTGCTTCTCGAGCCGCAGCGTCTCGCGTGGGTTGAGCACCGTCATGATCGAGGTCACTTTATTGCCCGAGTACGCGCCGTACGCCTCCGAGATGGTCGCGGTTCGCTGGAGATCGCGGATGATGAACTCCTCTACGCGCGCCGGCTGCTTGCAAATCACGGTCACGACCTTGTGCTGCTTCATGCCGTCGAGCACGCCGTTGACCACAACCGTCATGATGAGCAGACCGATTACGCAGTAGATGCCCGTGCGCAGGTCAAACAGCAATAGACTCCCTACGACTGACGTCGAATTGACGAGCAGTGTCGCTATGCCCGTTGTCAGGCTCGTGCGCTTGGCAAGCGCAACGATGATGATGTCTGTCCCGCCTGTGGAGGCGCCGACGCTATAGGCCATTGCTGCGCTTACGGCGGTTAAGACCACGGCGCACAGAAGGTCAATCCACAGATCGCCTGTTATCGAGCTGACAATGGGCATGACCTGCGAAAAGAGCGATACGTACGCGGAGAGCGCGAGCGATGCTGCGACGCTCCATGCGACAGCCCTCTTTCCGGTAAGCACCGACCCGATGACGATGCACGCAAGATTCACTCCCCAGAGCGCGACGGCGCTGGGCAATCCCGGAACGAGCCCCGCGATCACGATGGAGAGGCCCGACGCACCGCCGAGCGCCAAGTTGTTCGGCGCGGTGAACAGCACATAGGCGATAGCCGCCATAATCACGGCAAAGTTCAACACGACGGCTGTCTTTGCGGCGCCGACGCTGTCGCGTCGCTCGATGGTGCGGGTGCTCCTCGCGTCTTCCTCGGGCGTAAGCAGCGCCGCACCATGAATGAGGGAGGCTCCCTCGAACGCGGGCTCTGCCTCATGGGGCGCAACCTCGAAGTCGCTCAGGTTTTCGACAGGTGTGGCGGGCGCGCTCCTTCCGTCGCGGGCGGAGGCGAGTACGCTGGGCAGCTTCACGACGATCCCTTTCTACGCGTTTGCGCCGGTGGCCGACGTGTTCTTCTGGCTATATCGTGTAGTCGTAGGTGTAGGAGTCGCCGTTGTAGTACGTGGTGATGGTAATAGTTGTCCGTCTGATAAGGGCGAACCTTGGGACGAACGAATTTAGTCTGA
>CAJMPT010000072.1 GCA_905215465.1 uncultured bacterium
GCGGCATCCCCGCGCAGCTGAGCATGGAACAGCGCATGGGCTGCGGCTATGGCATGGAGATAGCCAGAAACGATGGTCCCCGCATCAACGGGGAGATCACTTCTCGCACTTGTCGCCTGATTGGCGTCGATGGCTCCCAGCTGGGCCTGTTCGGCGTTCGCGACGCCCTGCGCATCGCAAACGACCAGGGTTTGGACCTCGTGGAGATTGCTCCCAACGCGGAGCCTCCGGTGTGCAAGGTCCTGGACTACAAGAAGTACAAGTACGAGCAGGATCGCAAGGCCAAGGCGGCTCGCAAGAACCAGGTCAAGGTCGAGATCAAGGAGATGAAGTTCCGTCCCAAGATCGACGTCGGCGACTACGAGACCAAGAAGGGCCACGTTATGCGCTTCCTCAAGAAGGGTGCGCGCGTGAAGATCACGATCATGTTCCGCGGTCGTGAGATGGCCCACCCGGAGCAGGGCCGCATCGTGCTTGACCGTCTGGCTGAGGACCTGAAGCCCTACGCCACCGTGGAGTCCAAGCCGCAGATGGAAGGCCGCAACATGCACATGCTCATCGTCCCGATCAAGGGCGCGTTTGACAACGTTGCACTCGCGGACGAGGAAGTTTCTAACGAGAAGGAGAACTAGCATGCCCAAGATGAAGACGCACAAGGGAACCGCCAAGCGTTTCCGTCGCACCGGCACCGGCAAGATCATGCGTGCCAAGGCTTTCAAGAGCCACATCCTGACCAAGAAGTCCCAGAAGCGCATCCGCGGCTTCCGTCAGGAGACCGTGCTCGCCCCCGCCGACGTGCACACCGTTTCCCAGCGCATGGGCAAGTAACTGGCGCTTTTGCGTCCCTAGATTTTTCCAACAAGGAGTTGATTAGATATGGCACGTGTCAAGCGCGCAGTCGCCGGTCGTAAGAAGCGTCAGACTCTCGTCGAGCGCACCAAGGGTTACTACGGCACTTCCTCCCGCACCTTCCGCGGCATGAAGGAGCAGGCCCAGCACTCTGGCCAGTACCAGTACCGTGACCGTCGCAACAAGAAGCGCGACATCCGCGGCCTGTGGATTCAGCGCATCAACGCTGCCGCCCGCATGAACGACATGTCCTACAGCACGTTCATGCACGGCCTGAAGCTCGCCGGCGTCGAGCTGGACCGCAAGGTCCTCGCTGAGATCGCCTACTCCGACGAGCAGACCTTCGCCGACCTCGCCGAGGTCGCCAAGAAGGCCATCGCCGACGCTGAGTAGCGTTACCGCAAGAAGCGTCTTGCAGCCCCGGACGGATTTTCCGTTCGGGGCTGTTTTTATGCCGCTCAGAGATGATGAGAAGGTTCTCATGTTTGAAGGCCGATGAGTGGGCATAATGGCATCAAGTAAAGACGTCGCCACTAGAAAGCGACCGACCGAGGAGGCGAGTCCAGTGAACAAAGAAGATTCAGCGTCATTCGGACCCGCCGGCGCTTCCGAGGCCTTCTAACACCCGGGCGAGCGCACTCGCCGACATCAAGCCAACGACGAGGGCACCGGCGGGTCCCAGACGCAACGCGTCCTACCCCTTCGATTCCAGAGAGTGGGCGAGTCCAAAGTACAAGCCTTCGGGGCGGAGCAGACGGCTCCGCCCCTTTTTTGTACCGAGGGGCCAAGCGTCGGAGCTGCCGCGTTTGAAGGGTATCCTGTTTGGGTTGGGCTTCTCGGCTGGCACTGGGCGATCCCGACGACCTGAAGAACCGTTTGGAAAGGCACCGCTTGGCGGACGAGAAGATCATACGGGCCCTGAGGGCTGAGGCGGCGCTGGACTCCACGTACTCGCGCGCGCTGAGGGTCGCTCGCGCGGGGGACGTGCTCCCCATGGCGCGCCGCGCCGGCGCCGTTGGGTCCACCGTCGGGCTCGTCGGCCGCGTCAAGGGCTCGGACGGCACGTACTACTCCGTGACCGTTGACCTGGACGTCACCGAGGGCGAGGTGCTCGACTACTCCTGCACCTGCCCCGCCGCCTCCCGCTATCCCGGCATGTGCAAGCACGAGATCGCCCTCGCGCTGGTCTCGCTTGGCGCCAGCGACCCGGCCCCTGCCGATGGTCCGCGGTTTGCCGGTATTTCTGGTCGCTCCGGCGGCTCTGACAGACCGCAAATGCCTGCAAACGGCGGCAACGCTGCTGGTGCGGCTAACGGGTGCGCGGGCGAGAAGCCCACGAGCGAGGGGATGAGCGTGCTTCTGGGGCGCTCGACCAGGGCCCGGCTTGACGCCGCCGCGGCCACGCGCCCCGCGGGCGCCTCTCGCCGCGAGCTCGCGCGACTGGTTCCCACGCTCTGCCTGCCCGGCCGAGCCTCCGGCGAGAAGGGCCTCCGGCTCAAGCTCTCCGTCTCGCGCGGCGGTGCCTCCTACGTGGTCAAAAACGTGCCCGCGTTTGCCCAGGCATGCCGCGAGGGCGCCGAGGTCGCCTACGGCAAGAAGCTCTCCCTCATACACGTGCCCTCGGCCTTTGACCCCACGTCCTGGCGTCTGGCCTCGCTCGTCACGCAGGTCGTGGAGTCCCAGGCCGCCCTGGACCCGCGTCTTGCGCTTGTCCCTGCGCGACCCCAGACGCCGGCGCGCACCCTTGCGCTCTCGGACGCCGATGCCATCCGTGTCCTCGACGTCTTGCAGGGCGGCTCCGTAGAGGTCGAACTCGCTGACTCATACTTCAACGTCCATGGGGACGACCTCGAGGTGTCGGCCGGGACACCGCGCCTCTCGTGTGCCGTGACCCAAGACGCGGCGGGTGGCTTTGACGTGCGTCTTGCCGAGGATGTGCGCGTCCTCCTTGCGCAGGACGCCTGCTACGTGGTGGACTCCGCGCGCGCCCTGCGCACGGACGCGGAGTTCGCCCGCAAGGCGGCGCCCGTCCTCTCTGTGCTGGCGGCTGCCGGCTCCTCCCACGTCAGCTCCCGCGACGTGGGCGAGTTCTGCCGCTCGGTCCTGTCCGTCCTGCGTGCGTGGTGTGACCTGGACGCGCCTGCGTCCCTTGACCGGATGGCCCCGCCAGACCCATCCTTCCGCTTTCGCATCGGCGAGAAGGACGGCTCGGTCTTCTGCGACGCCTCCGTCTCGTACGGCGAGTGGGCCGACGCCCCCGGCACCCCGGAGGCCGCGGGCCAGCCCCAGCGCGACCTTGCCGCCGAGTACCACGTCTGCGACGTATTGGCCGACTACTTCCCGCTGGGAGGCGCCGCCCCCGGCGAGCCCGACTACCGCTTTGGCGAGGACGACGAGGAGCTTCTCTTCCGCCTGCTCACCGACGGCCTGGCCGAGCTCGACGGCCTGGGCGAGGTACTGCTCTCCGAGCGGCTGCGGGCCATCCGCGTCCGTCCGGCGCCGAGCCTATCCGTCCGCGCCACCGTAAAGAGCGACCTTCTCAACGTGGAGCTGGGCGCCTCCGGCCTTACCCAAGAGGAGCTTGCAGAGTACCTGGATGGCTTTTCTCGCCGCCAGCGCTACGTGCGGCTCACCAGCGGTGACCTGGTGCGCATTGGGGACAACCTCAAGGTTGCCCAGGAGCTTGCGGACGGGCTCGGCACCACGGTGAGCGAGCTTGCGGCGGGTCGCGCGGGCCTTCCCTCGGCGCGGTCGCTGCTCATAGACGCCCTCCTGGAGCGTGCGAACGGGGTGCGTCTGGAGCGCAACGCCGGCTTCCGCCGCATCGTGCGCGACTTCGAGTCCTACGGCGACGCCGACATCGACGTGCCCTCGGGCCTTCACGCCACGCTGCGCGGCTACCAGGAGGACGGCTTCAGGTGGCTGGGCACCCTCGAGCGCCTGGGCTTTGGCGGCATCCTTGCCGATGAGATGGGCCTGGGCAAGACGCTGCAGGTCATAGCCCACGTCCTGGCCCAGAAGGAGGCTGGGCGAGAAGGGCTTACCCTGGTGGTCTGCCCGGCGTCTCTGGTCTACAACTGGATGAGCGAGATCGCCCGCTTTGCCCCGGGTCTTGCGGCCGTGGCCGTCGTTGGCCCCAAGGCGCGGCGGCGCGCGCTCATCGGCGGCCGCGAGGGCGCCGATGTCCTGGTGACCTCCTACGACCTCTTGCGCCGCGACGTGGAGGACTACGCGCCCGTGCACCTGGCGCGCGCCGTGCTCGACGAGGCTCAGTTCATCAAGAACCCCAAGGCCCAGGTCACGCGGGCCGTCAAGTGCCTTGACGCTGACGTGCGGCTGGCACTCACGGGCACCCCCATCGAGAACCGACTGGCGGAGCTCTGGAGCATCTTTGACTTCCTCATGCCCGGCTACCTGGGCACGCGCGACCAGTTTGCCAAGCGCTACGAGGGCCCCGTGGAGGCGGGGGAGGTCGACGGCCAGAGGCTCCTGCAGTGCGCCGTGGGTCCCTTTGTGCTCCGCCGCCTCAAGTCCGAGGTGCTGGCGGACCTCCCCGAGAAGACCGAGAGCGTGGTCATGGCCCAGATGGGCCCCAAGCAGAAGAAGCTCTACCTCGCCCACCAGGACCGCATTGCCCTACAGGTGCAGCACATGGTGCGCAAGAGCGACCCGAGCGGCCTTGGCGGCGAGAAGCTCAAGGTGCTGGCGGAGCTCACGAGGCTGCGCCAGATCTGCTGCGACCCGCGCCTGTGCATCGAGGGCTATCGTGACGGCAGCGCCAAGCTGGAGACCTGCCTGGAGCTCGTCTCCCAGGCGGTGGACGCCGGGCACAGGGTGCTGGTCTTCTCGCAATTCACGAGCATGCTCGACCTGTTGGGCGCTCGTCTCTCCGAGGAGCACGTGACCTACTTCCAGCTCACGGGCCAGACGAGCAAGGAGGCCCGCGAGCGGCTGGTGCGGCGCTTCCAGGCGCAAGAGGCCGACGTCTTCCTGGTCAGCCTCAAGGCGGGCGGCGTGGGCCTCAACCTCACGGCGGCCGACGTGGTCATCCACTACGACCCCTGGTGGAACGTGGCCGCGCAGGACCAGGCCACGGACCGCGCCCACCGCATAGGGCAGCGCCGCGACGTCACGGTCTTCAAGCTCATCTGCGAGGGCACCATTGAGGAGCGCATCCTCAAGATGCAGGACTCAAAGCGGGGGCTTGCCGAGAGCGTCCTGGGCGGGGAGGCCGTGAGGTCGTCCACGCTCACGCGCGACGACGTCCTGGCTCTTCTCGGCCGGGCCTCCCTGGCTGAGACCTAGGGCGGGATGTCGCGTCTACCTCGCTTTTTGCCGCTTGCAGCTGCCCGTGCCAAAACTATTTTGGATTTGGCGCAAAAAAGTGCTTGCATCGGCGGCGGAGAATATGCATAATAAACGAGCTGCCTGTGAGGGAAGCAAATGGTGGGTGTAGCTCAGTTGGTAGAGCGACGGACCGTGGCTCCGTAGGTCGAGGGTTCGAGACCCTTCACCCACCCCATTTAATGGAATATGGATCGTTAGCTCAGCTGGTAGAGCAGGGGACTCTTAATCCCAAGGTCCAGGGTT
>CAJMPT010000073.1 GCA_905215465.1 uncultured bacterium
TCGCCGGCCACGCGGCGCAGCACGAAGACGGGCGTGGTGCCCTGGGCGCTGTCCAGCACGCCGGCGTCACGGATGACGGACAGCGGGCACTCGTTGATGGCAAAGTCCTCGGAGACGCCGTAGCCTTGGGAGCCCGAGCCCATCTTGTAATCCTTGCCGGCACCCTTGGTATAGAAGTCCATGAGGTCCTGGTTGACCGAGAGGCCATGGTTCGCAAACGCGGAGATTAGCGCAGTCGAGTCCGTGGCGCCATCGCCCATGACCTGGCTCACCATGGACTGGCTGTTGGTGATGCTCTTGATGGACTCGCCAAAGAAGCTGAGCGTGGTGCCCTTCTGGAGCGGCAGGCTCTTGTCGTCGTTCTGCAGAAGCACGATTCCCTCAGAGGCAATCTGCTGGTCAAGGGCCTTCTGCGCGTCCTTGATGGTGTCGGCCGTGTAGTCGGCCTTGCTGTACTGCAGGTCAAGCCCGTCGGTGTTGGCCTTGGAGCTGTCCCAGTGCTGCTCATAGCCCAGGATGTTGTTGGCCATGCGCCCCACCGAGTTGAGGACGCCCGGCAGGACCAGGTTTGCAACCCCAAGCACGGCCACCAGCACGACGGCGACGGCCACCTTCAGGATGCTCTTTATCACCCGCCCAACCTTGCGAGCGGTGCTGATCTTCTTTGCCACTGCCTCTCCTTCCGTTTGCGGGCTTCTCGCCCACCCTTCCCGATATATCTCTAGGCTCAGCTTATGTTCAGCTGACTTGGCAAGGAGATTGGTGACAGAATCGGTAGGCGCAACGGACAGAATTGGGGGCAGCATGTACCGGGTCTTGATCGTCGAGGACACACCTGCAGAGGCCAACACCCTGCGTGGTTTCCTGGAGCGCTATGCAGCCGAGAAGGACCTCGAGCTCAACATAGAGGTCCTAGGCAGCGCCCTCGAGTTCATCGACGGCCGGCACCCGGCTGACCTCGTGCTCATGGACATAGACATGCCGGGCATCAACGGCATGGAGGCGGCACAGGTCATGCGTGCCCACGACACCCAGACGCCGCTCATCTTTGTGACCAACCTCGCCCAGTACGCCGTGCGCGGCTACTCCGTGGACGCGTTGGACTTTGTTGTCAAACCCGTTGAGTACCACGACTTTGCCATGCGCCTTGATCGCGCGGTCCGCATCATGGCGCGAAACACGCGCAGCACCCTCGCGCTGCCCACCGAGGACGGCGTCGCCGTGGTCTCGCACGCCGACCTTCTCTACGTGGACATGCTCAAGCACGACGTCTGCTACCACCTAGCCGACGGACGCGTGCTGAAGGAGCGCGGTACCATGCGCGCGACGGCCGAAAGGCTCGGCGAGGACGATTTTTTGAAGGTCTCGAGCGGGTGCCTGGTCAACATGGGGTGCGTGACGCGCATTGGCTCGGACTCGGTGACCATGGCTGACGGAGCGGAGATCTTCTTCAGCAGATCGCAGAAGAAGGCAGCCCTCGAGCGGCTGGCGAACTTCGTCGGCAGGAGCATCTGATGGCCGCGGCAGGCGGTGGTGCGCTGACGGCGCTGGTCTACACGCTCTCCGCCCTGGTCACGCTGGGTAGCGTAGGCGGAGGCGTCCTCATGTTCACGTGCCGGCTTGCACCCCGGGAGCGCTTTGGGGCGAGGGTCGCGGCGCTGACGGTGGGTGTGGTCGGGCTCGCCCTCTTGGGAAGGGCGGCTGCGCCGGCCTTCTCGCAGGTCTCGGGCTCGTCCTACGCGCTGCAGCTCGCGCTCTTCTCGGCAATGCTCGCTCTGTTGGTGGGCATTGTGACGTGGCTCTACGAGACCACGCCGTGGACGGCGCTGTTCTGCTGCACGGCGGGCTACGCCCTACAGAACCTTGCCTCGGGCCTCACGGAGCTCTGCTGGGCGGTTGTCGGCGTGCCCGAGGTCGGTCACCAGTCGCTTGCGGCGCACCTTGTGAGGTTTGCCATCAACGTCACGTGCATCCTTGCCGTCTACGTGCCGTTTTACCTGCTGTTTGTCCGCAAGCTCAGTGCCGAGGCACTGGAGGGGGTCAACAACCCTGCGCTTCTGGCTATCATGGCGGCGGTCATGCTCGGCGTCATTGGCTTTGACCTGCTCATCAAGTGCATGGGCGACTTTGGCCTGCTGACCCTAGAACTAACGGCGTCGCTGCGCGCCTTCCACGGAATCATGTGCATTCTGACCTTCTCGCTTGAGTACGAGCTGCTGGTCAACAGGCATCTGCAGATTGAACGGGAGGCCGAGGCGCGCGTCCATGCGGAGCGGGAGCACCAGTACGAGCTAAGCCGTGCCAACATCGAGGCCATCAACATCAAGTGTCACGACATCAAGCACCAGATTAGGGCTCTGGCGCGCGGCGGGACGGAGCCCCGCGAGAGCGTCCTGGCCGACCTTGCCCGCGAGGTGGACTTCTATGACTCCACCGTTCGGACCGGCAACGAGGCTCTGGACACCATTCTTACCGAGAAGCGTCTGACCTGCGCAAACGAGGGAATCACCCTCAGCTGCGTGGCAGACGGCGCCGTACTGGGGTTCATGCGCGACGCCGACATCTACTCCTTCTTTGGCAACGCCCTGGACAATGCCATCGAGGCGACGCGCAGCCTGGACGACCAAGCGCTGCGCAGCATCAGCCTGGTGGTAAGGCAGGTTGCCGGAGTGGCCTCCATCCACGTGGAGAACCGCTATCTCACCGAACCGCGGGTGGACAAGGAGGGCGCACTTCTCACCAGCAAGGATGACGCGGCCAGCCACGGCTTTGGCCTGCGCTCCATGAGGCTCACCGTCGAGAGCTACGGGGGCACGCTAGCCACGATGGTCGACCGCGACGGCCACACCTTCCACGTCAACGCGATGATTCCCCTGCCCTAGTGGGCTTCTCGCCGGCCGCCGCGCCAGCGCCGTCTCCCCTCTCGCCGCGGTTTGCAGGTATTTGTAGTCGGCGGAAGGCGCCGTAACGACCACACTCACATGCAAACCGCGGGGCGCGGGCGAGAAGAGCACGCTACTTGCGAGCCGCCGCTAGGGCCTTGGAGAAGCTCGTGTCGCTGTGGCGAGCCCATGTCACATAGAGAAGGACGCTCGCCACGCAGGCCAGAGACACGATGGCCCACATGTTGCCGTAGCCCACGGACGTGATCAGCGCGACGGAGACGCCACCGCCAAGGCCGTAGCCAATGTCATAGCCGCACAGGAACGTGGAGTTGGCCGAGCCGCGGGTCTCGTCGGTGGCGGTGTGGACGGCCATGGACTGCAGGGCGGGCTCGAGGCCGCCGAAGGCATAGCCCGCAAGCGCGCAGGAGACCAGGAAGCTCACCGTGTTGGGCACAAGCGCCAGCAGCAGAAGCGCGCAAATCATGGCTGCGTTGCCGGTGTACACGAAGAAGGCCTCGCCGTGCTCGTCCACCATCCTTCCCAAAAAGACGCGGACCAGGAGCAGGACCACGGACATCACCACAAAGTAGAGCGAGCCGGAAGGCAGTCCCTCGTTTGCGGCGTAGATTGCTACAAAGTTCTCCAGCGCGCCAAAGGTGAACATGAAGACCAGCATGGTGCAGGTTGCCGGCAGGGAGTCCCTGTTGACCAGGCCCTTCAGGCTGAGCGGACGCTTATCGACCTGCGGCTTGGGCGTGCGGATGAGGCAGAACAGCACGAGCGCCAGCACCGCGATGCCAGCCGCCGCAAAGTAGAGCACGTTGAAGCCAAAGCCCATGAGCTCAAGGCCCAGCGCAGGGGCAATCGCGCTGGCCAGGGCCGTCGCCATGCCGAAGTAGCCCATGCCTTCGGCAAAGCGCGGGCGCGCGATGACGTCGCGCAAATTGGGGACGTGTTCGTTTTTGCGCAAATTTGAACACGTCCTCAATTTGCGAGGCGTGCTAAACTCGCTTGCTGCGTGTAGCAACAAAGTCGCGGGAGAAAACGCGATGTAGAAACCAAGCGTGCGGCCCCATCCCGGGGTCGCACGCTTTTTGTTTGAAAGGAGATATTCGTGCAGGCAGTGCCCAAGAACCGAATCCAGGGGATCATCTTCGGAGTCCTGATGTCCGTCACCATGGCGTACGGCATGGAGGTGTACAACGTCGCGTGGAAGATGGGCTTCCCCACCCTGCCGGGCGGATTCTCGACCATGACCAACGAGGTCTTTCTCGACGCGCTCTTTGAGGCCGCCTACATGTGGGTCTTCGTCTTCATCTTCTCCAACCTGTGGGGCAACCGGCTGGGCGCGGGGCTTGCCGGCCGCCTGGTTGACCCCAAGCGCGACAGCCCCTTCTTCTGTACCGTGGTGCGCAGCAGCTGCACCGTCCTGGTGATGTGCCCCACCATGAGCCTGGTTGCGTCCATTCTGTTCAACGTGGTTCTCGCTGGCACGTCACCCGTGCAGCTTCCCGCCATCTGGGTGGGTACGCTCATCAAGAACTTCCCGATGGCCCTGCTGTGGAACCTCTTTGCCGCGGGCCCCGCAAGCCGCCTGATCTTCTCCCGTTGCTTCTCCCACGTAGGTCAGAAGTAGGTGCCCGGCTCTTCTCACCGCAGTCGGCGAGAAGAGCCGGCAAGAAGCCCTACTTCTTGAGCTTGGCCTTCACGAGGCCGACGACGGTGGGAATGACGCTCACGAGGACGATGCCGACGATGAGCAGCTCGAAGTGCTCCTGGACGACGGGGATGCCGCCAAAGAAGTAGCCCAGCAGCGTGAAGAGGGTCGACCAGGTGATGCCGCCGAGCACGTTGAAGATCACGAAGTTGCGCCAGTGCATGCCGCCCATGCCCGCGATGAAGGGGACGAAGGTGCGGATGAACGGGAAGAAGCGGCCCAGGAAGATGGCCAGGTGGCCCCACTTCTGAAGGAAGTCCTCGGACTTCTTCACGCGCTCCGGCGTCATGGCCTTGACCTTGCCCGAATCGATGATCTTGCGGCCAAAGAAGTGGCCGATCATGAAGTTGCACTGGTCGCCCAGGATGGCAGCCGCCCATGCCACGGCGAGAAGCGCCACTATGTTGAAGCCGCCGCCCTGCGCAAAGAAGCCCGCGGCAAACAGCAGCGAGTCACCCGGCAGGAACGGGAAGAAGACCACGCCCGTCTCGATGAAGATGATGAGGAAGACGCAGCCGTAGGCCATGATCGGGCCAGCAGCAATCCAACTTGCGATGGCCGCGCGCGGATCGCGCAGCAGGTTCATGATGAAGTCGACGAAGCCCATTGGTCTCCCTTTGATAGTG
>CAJMPT010000074.1 GCA_905215465.1 uncultured bacterium
GCCATGACCGGGATGGAGATCAGGATGGAGCGGAAGACGTTGCCGCGGCAGAGGGCGACGACGAGGGCCACGCGGAAGGTGACGACGGCGAGGTCGGCAAGCGGCATCATGCGGTTGCCCGGCAGGATGAAGGCCATGAGGATGGTCACGGGAATCATGATGAGGGCGGTGGTGATGACCTCGGGGTTGCCGACGACGACGGCGGCGTCAAGGCCGATGGACAGGCCGTTGCCACCGAACTTCTCGGAGGTGAGCTTCTGGGCGGCGGCGGAGATGGGCATGAGGCCCTCGACGAACATCGCGGTCATCTTGGGCATGAGAACCATGACGGCAGCGACGTTGACGCCGGTGAGGAACGCCTTGTCCACGGGGAACAGGGCAAGGCCGCCCATGGCGATGCCGAGGATGAGGCCCAGCATCATGGGGTCGCCAAAGACGCCGAGGTACTTCTGGACGGACTTGATGGAGAAGTTCAGCTTGTTGAGGCCCGGGATGCGGTCGATGACCCAGTTGAGCGGGGCAGCGATGATGATGGAGGACGTGTAGGAGATGGTGGGCAGCGTCACGTCGGGGATGCCGAAGAAGTGCTCGATGAGCGGGGCGGTCCAGTCAGCGAACTTCAGGGTCATGATGGCGGTCATGGCGGTGGCGATGAGGGCCCAGACGATGTTCTCGGTGACGTAGTAGACCAGGATGCCGGCGATCATCATGTGGTGGTAGTTCCAGATGTCGACGTCCATGGTCTTAGTGGCCTTGAGGACGAGCATGAGGATGTTGATGCCAAGGATCTCAAAGACCAGGAAGGCGACGATCGGAGAAGCCCAGGTGATGGACGAGATGGCGCCCCAGCCCACGTCAGTGACGTCGAGGTTCAGGCCAAAGTTGGTGACCATGGCGGAGGCAGCCGGGGAGACGGCGGACTTCAGAAGGTTGACCAGCAGGTTGATGCCCACGAAGCCGCAGGTGATGGTGATGCCGCTCTTGAATGCCTTGGAGAGGGGCAGACGGAAGATCAGGCCGATGATGGTGATGATGATCGGCAGCATGACGTAGGAGCCAGCGTCGATAAGCGCCTTGAACGCGCTGAGGAGGACGTCCATGTACTTCCCTTCTTACGTGTGGAACCGTTCAAATTGCCAGGCGAGAAGTGCGTCGAGAAGCACGCGCTTCTCGCCAAATTGCCGTGCTAGTCCTGGAGAGCAGCGACAATCTTCTGGAGCGTGGGCTCCTCGTTGATGCCGGTGAGCAGGGAGATGGCCATGATGCAGGGGGTCTTGATGTCAGGGTCGGAGAACTTGCCCGTGGTGACGACGAGGTCGTAGTCGTCGGCCTTGTCGTGGAGCTCGATCATGCGGCACTGGGTGACTTCGATGGAGACGCCGTTGGCGGCGCAGTAGTCCTTGACCTTGGAGGCCACGACGGTGGAGGTGGCAACGCCGTTGCCACATGCGATGATGACGCGCTTCTTAGCCATTTTGGTTCCTTTCCTTATCTGGCTTATCTAGATGAGACGAGGGGCCTGTCCCCTCGTCTCATTAGCTAGCAGAGGTGGGGCTCAACAAGAGCGAAGGCCTCGTCAGCGGTGTTGGCCGCGATGACCTTGGCGACGAGCTCCTGGTCCTGGACGAACGCGATGACCTTCTGGAGCATCTCCAGGTGGGCATGGGCCTCAGTGAGGGCGAGCATGACCACGACGGAGACCTTGCAGGTCTCGTCGGGCTCGTCCATCTTGTGCCAGTCGACGGGGTGCTTGAGGACGGCCATGCAGAACGCCGCCTTGTTGACGTTGGCCACGTCGCAGTGCGGGATGGCCACGTTGAGGCCGCTCATGTCCAGGGCCGTGGGGAAGTTTGCCTCACGGTCGACGATGGCCTGGGCGTAGGTGTCCTTGGCGTAGCCCTGCTCGGTCAGGATGCCGGCAATGCGGCGCTCGACCTGCTCGCAGGTGAGGCCCTCCTCGTCGATGAGGGTGACCAGGTTGCTGTTGAAAGCCAGATCTGCCACGTTTTTCTCCTTTGGTTTAGCGCCGCCCGTGCGGCGCGTGACTGCTTTTGGGCCGAGACGCTACCAGTTGACCTTGGCCTCGAGGTTCTTGATGGAGGCGGCGATGTTTGCGGAGTTGCACTCCTGGATGTCCTTGGGATCAAAGATGCCGGAGCCGATGCCCGCGTACGTGGCGCCCTTGTCGAAGTAGGACTGGACGTTGTCGGCGTTCACGCCACCCACGACCATGAGGGGCAGCTTGCCCAGCGGAGCCTGGACGGCCTTGATGTAGTCGGGACCAAGCTGGCCGGCCGGGAAGACCTTAACGATGTCGGCGCCCTTGTCCATCATGAGCTGGATCTCGGAGGGGCTGAAGGCGGACGGAACGGTGATGACACCCGCAGCCTTGGCCTCGGCGAAGATCTCGTCGCTGAACATGATGGGAGAGAGCATGAACTCGGCGCCGGCGGCAATTGCGGCCTTGGCGCGCTCGACGGTAGTGACGGTGCCCGCGCCCACGTGCACCTCGGAGCCAAACTCCTTCTTTGCGGCGGCGATGCTCTCGGCCACGTGCGGGGAGTTGCTGGCCACCTCGATGGAGTTGACCTTGGTACCAACCAGCTGCTCCACCACGGACAGGACCTGCTTGGTCTCATAGCCACGCAGAATGACCGTCACCTTGGGAAGAATGAGCTCGCTCATGCATGCCTCCAAATTGCACATCTTGGAACGGCCACGGATGGCGCCCCGGGCGCGTCGGGACCTTGTCCCTTCTTTTGATATCGCGATAGTAGCTTGCATATTCCTTCATTTCAAATTGATGGTTTGCACACTATTTCTACATATTCTTTCAAGGGAGGGCATACGATGGTATCTGCGATTGTTTTACTGTCATTTGCTGGTTAAACGACCATAACTGAGGGATAAGCGCCGTAAACCTTGAGCTGGTTGTTTGTCTTTCTGACTGCTTTTATCTTTGCGAGGGGCAGAATCGGCGTGGCTGAACCGTTGGCATTTCAACTGTTGCGCAATTGCTTTTGCATATTTCTGAGTCTAAGTTGGATATTGAAGCGATTTCAAAGACTATTTCTTCACTTCTTCAACACATTTGCTCCAACATCGGGCGCCATTGAACTAGTATTTTCTCGTCAAAGACGTCTTTTGTCATGCGTTTCCGCAGGCCAGAGTTGGTACCAGGAGGTTGTCATGCGTTTCTCTGAGATTGTTTGCGAGCTCCGTGCCAAAAAGAGCCTCTCTCGCGAGAAGCTCGCCAAGAAGATTGGGGTTTCCCCCGACGTGATTGCCGCCTGGGAGGAGGGCACCCAGTACCCCGACCAGGAGCATCTGCTGCTCTTGGCGCGAGCGTTCAAGGTGCGCATCTCCGATTTGGTAAACGAAGATCGCGAGCTCATGCTCAAGGTTATCGACGGAACCGAGACGCAGGAGACCGTCATCATGGCCGGGCTGTCCGTACTTCTGGTCATCTGCGCCGGTGCCCTCGTGGGGATTCAGCACGTGGACGCCGACCTTGTGGGCACCGCGTCCCGCGTGACCGAGGTGCTTCTGCTTGTTGGATTTGCCGCGCTGGCCTTCATGCGCCGGACGCCCAACGCACGGCGCGCGGCGGCGTTTCGAGACGCCATCGAGGCTGCAGAGGGTTCCGAGCAGGGTCTGCTCAAGGTGACGGCAGGCAGAAACACGCGACTGGTAATAGCGCAATTCGTTCTGGGAGCCATCATCGCCCTTACGCTCATCGTGCTTCTGGGCGTGCTCATGCCCGAGTCCCAGCTCCCGTGGGTCATGCTGTAGTTATGAGGCAGAACGGCTAACTTGCAGGCGCCTCGAACGACCCGGGAGGTCGAGAGTCGCCAAACCCTGCACAGAAGTCACCTTCGTGTGAGCAATTTGCCAACGGTTGTGCAGAAGTGGCCTTCGTGTGAGTCCGTTTCTGGGGAAGCCGGCGGAGGTCCGACGCTTTTATGCAGACGCCCGAAGCGCACAGTCCATTCACCTGCGGTTTCCCGTAAGGCATATACATTTAATAATTGATATCTCGCCCAGGCGGCGAGAACGGGCTCACACGAAGGCCACTTCTGCACGCCGCAGCCCAAAAGACTCACACGAAGGGAGTGCGGCAAGAACTTGGACCGGTCCGCCGGTCCGGAGGGA
>CAJMPT010000075.1 GCA_905215465.1 uncultured bacterium
CACCCTCGAGGTCGGCTAGGATTGGTGCGGAAATGCTGCCGCAGTCCCCGAAGGGGACTTCTGCGCAAGATTTGACGCCGACCAGCCTCGACGGCCGACCGGCGTCATATCAGGTTTTAAATCACCAGCCCAAAGGGCCCGGTAATACCGGCTAATCCTGCGGATTTGCCCCCGTAGGGTTCTCGCCGGCAAACTCGCCGCGCTCGTAGTCGCTCACTGGAGCCAAGAAGCCGCGCTCCCCCAGGGCCCGAACGACCTCGTCCAGGGCCTCCTCGCAGTCAGCGGTGACGTGGTGGAAGTGGTAGCCGCTCGTGATGAGCATGAGCGGGCTCGACTTGCCGGAGCGGATCTGCGTCATGTAGTTGGCAACGTCGCGGCGGCTGGCAATGCCCAGCTCACACGAGAGCCTGCCGTAGACGCGATGGTTCACCAGGACGTCTCGAACGTGTCCGCCCAGGTCAACAATGGTATTAAGCTCCTCGGGAGTCTGCTCCACCGTGTGGTGGCACTTGATGAGCCGCGAGGGGCGTGTGGCCTCGCGCTCAAGGACGTAGCCCCGGTTGGTGGATTGGATGGGCCATCCCTGCGTGCGCAGCAGCGCGATGTCCTGCACCACCACCTGGCGGCTCACCTCGCACACCCGCCCGAGCGCAGACCCCGAGAGCGGGGCCTCGGCAGCAGACAAGGTGGCGAGAATCTTCTCGCGGCGGAGCTCTCCGGAGATGACGGCGCTCACCCCAGCACCTCCAGGTGCTTGAGCGAGAGGTCAAGGATGCCTGCGGAGTGCGTGAGCGCTCCGCAGGAGACGACGTCCACGCCCAGATCGGCATAGCCGGCGGCATTCTGGGCCGTGACGTTGCCGGAGGCCTCGGTGATGGCTCGGCCGCCGATGAGGGCGATGGCCTCGGCCATGGCGTCGTGGGTCATGTTGTCAAGCATGATGATGTCGGCCCCCGCGTCCACGGCCTCGCGCACCATGTCCAGGCTCTCGCACTCCACCTCGACCTTTGCCACAAAGGGAGCCGTCGCGCGGGCAGCCTCGATGGCCCGGCGCACGCCACCGGCGGCGTCGATGTGGTTATCCTTGAGCATGACCGCGTCCGAGAGTCCGTAGCGGTGGAGGTGCCCGCCGCCCAGGCGCACGGCCTCGCGCTCGAAGAGGCGCATGCCGGGCGTGGTCTTGCGGGTGCAGACCAGACGCGTCCCGGTGCCCTCAAGCACGCGTGCGATCCGCGCCGTGTAGGTGGCGATGCCGCTCATTCGCTGCAGGTAGTTGAGCGCCACGCGCTCTGCCTCAAGCAGGGTGCGCACGTCGGCATGGACCGTGGCCAGGTGCTGGCCGCACATCACCGCGGCGCCGTCCTCCACCAGGCGCTCCACACGAGCGGCAGGGTCAATGAGCTGGAACGTCCTCTCGAAGACGGACAGCCCCGCCACCACGCCGTCTTGCTTGCAGATGAGCTGCACGCGGCCGGGACGGGGCTCTGGCATGACCGCCATGGTGCTGACGTCGCCAAAGGGCATGTCCTCCTCGAGCGCCGCGCGAATGGCGGCGTCCATCTTTGCCAAGATCATGGGGTCGGTGGTCATGGTGAGTCCTCCAAGGTCGGGGATGGGGCAATCGGGACGAGAAGAGCGGGCGGCGCCCGCGTCCGCTAGCAGTCGGCGCCGCAGAGCAGGCTCACGTCGGTCACGTCGCGCGAGCCTGCGATGAAGCGGCTGCGGGCCGAGGCAGCCACGGCAAGCTGGGCGGCGGAGTCGTCGGCAAAGCGGTCCCGCATGATCTTGTCGGCGGCCCGCTGGGCAAAGACGAGGCTCTCCAGCAGACTGTTGGAAGCCAGGCGGTTGCGCCCGTGGACGCCATTGCAGCACGTCTCGCCCGCGGCAAAGAGGTGCGGCAGCGTGGTCTCGGAGTCGGAGTCCACGTGGATGCCACCCATGAAGTAGTGCTGCGCGGGCACGACGGGAATGGGCTGTGAGAGGATGTCGTAGCCCTCCTCGGCGCACTGCTCGCGGATGTGCGTGAAGTGGTTGACCACCTCGTCGCGGTCCACGTGCTCGAAGGAGAGCCACACGTGCTCGGAGCCCTGGCGACGCATCTCGGCCAGGATGTTGGCCGAGACCACGTCGCGCGGCTGGAGCTCGTCGCAGAAGCGCTCGCCGGCGTCGTTGAGCAGGATGGCACCCTCGCCGCGGGCGGACTCGCTGATGAGGAAGCTGCGGCCGGGCTTGTTGGTCCACAGCGTCGTGGGGTGAATCTGCACGTAGTCCATGTGCTCCAGCAGCACGCCGTGCTCGGCGGCAATGCGGCAGCCGTCGCCCGTGAGGCACGGGAAGTTGGTGGAGTGCTTGTAGAGGCCGCCCACGCCGCCCGTGGCCATGACGGTGGCATCCGCGTTGATGACCAGGCGGTCGCCGGCCGCGTCCTCGGCGACTATGCCGCGGCAGACGCGCCGCCCCGCCCCGTCAAAGCCCTCGATGACGTCGGTCATGCAGGTGTTCTCCATGACGCGCGCGCAGGGCAGCTCGCGCACGCAGGCCAGGAGGTGCGTGGTGATCTCCTCGCCGGTGATGTCCTCGTGATAGACGATGCGCGGGCGGGAGTGGGCGCCCTCGCGGGTGTAGTCAAGCTCGCCGGAGGCCGTGCGGGCAAAGCGGACGCCGCGCTTGATCAGGTCGTCGATGATGGGGCGGCTTGCGCGGATCATCATGTCCACGCTCTCCAGGCGGTTCTCGTAGTGGCCCGCGCGCAGCGTGTCCTCGAAGAACGACTCGTAGTCGTCCGGGTCGTGCAGCACGCAGATGCCGCCCTGTGCCAGCATGGAGTCGCAGCTGGCCACGTCCTCCTTGGAGAGAAGGACCACGTTGAGGGCCCTGGGCAGGTTGAGCGCGCAGTACAGGCCCGCCACGCCGCACCCGGCGATGACGACGTCGCAGTCGATGGTCTTGGTTGCCATGTTGATGGTCGCTTCCTTATGGATGAGAAAAAGGGACTGTCCCTTTTTCTCACTTGGCGTAGTCGAGCATGAGGTCCAGGGCGCGGGTGGAGCCGGCGATGACGGACTCGTCGGGCAGGCCCACCTCGCCGGTGCCGTCGCGCAGGCAGCTAAGGACCTTCTCGGCGGTGACGCGGGCCATGTTGGGGCAGACGGGCGTGGTGGCCGGGAAGAAGAAGCGCTTGCCGGTGCCGGCGGTGCGGGCCTCGAGCTCGTGGATGACGCCGTGCACGGTGCAGACGATGAACTCGCTGGCCTCGGAGGCCACGGCGGCCTCGATGATCTGGGACGTGGAGCCAACGACGTCGGCCTCCCTGAGCACCCAGTCGCCGCACTCGGGGTGGGCCAGCACCAGGGCGCCGGGATGCTCGCGGCGGGCGGACTCCACCTCGGCGAGCTCGATGGCCTCGTGCGTGGGGCAGAAGCCATCGTTCAGGATGACGTTCTTCTCGGGAACCTGCAGTGCCACGTAGTGGCCGAGGTTCATGTCAGGGATGAACAGCACGTTTTTCTGCGGCAGGGTGCGCACGATCTTGACGGCGTTTGAGCTGGTCACGCAGACGTCTGACCAGGCCTTCATCTCGGTGGTGGAGTTGACGTAGCAGGCCACGGCGAGGTCGTTGCCGTACTTGGCGCGGGCGGCGTCCACGGTGGCCTTCTGCACCATGTGGGCCATGGGGCAGTCCGCCGAGGGCTCCGGCATGAGCACGGTCTTGCCAGGCGAGAGGAGCTTTGCGCTCTCGGCCATGAAGCGGACGCCGGCAAAGACCAGCGTCTTGCAGTCCAGCGTGGCGGCCTTCTTGGAGAGGAAGAACGAGTCTCCCACGTAGTCGGCGAGCTCCTGGGCGTCGGGCGTCACGTAGTAGTGGGCCAGGACCACGGCGTCCTTCTCGCGCTTGAGCCGCTCGACCTCCGCGCGCATCTCGTCAGATACCATGCCATCCCCTTCTTCGTCTCAACGTAAACGGGCAGCAGTATGACACTTGACTTTACAGGTGACAAGACAGTGACGAGAAGAGCAATCATGACCACCCGCGCAGCGGGTGGTTTGCTCTTAGGATATAACCCTAGGGCCCCAGGCCAGGGGCTCAAGCCCCCGGCCTGAACTGCGTTCA
>CAJMPT010000076.1 GCA_905215465.1 uncultured bacterium
GGTAGGCGCGCTCGCAGCTCATGCCCTCCTGGGCGTTGATGGCGTTGTAGAGGATGGCCAGGCCCATGTTGGGCTGGCCCACCTCGTAGGCATCGGCGTAGACCATGCAGAGGTGGAAGGGGCCGCCCTGCTCCTCGCAGGCACCCCACTCATGGTCGAGGTAGCGAGAGGGATGCTCCACGTGCGGGAGCAGCGGCTCAAGGAGCCGGAAGAGGTTCTCTCTGGGCTGTCTCACGGGCGTGCCTTTCCGTCAGGGTCAATCTCAAGGTACTCGATGGGACGCACGTCTTGCTCGGGCGACGGGGCCGGCAGGGGGCCGACGGGCACCGCGACGGGGGCCTTGCGGGCCGCAGGCGCCTTCTCGTCCGAGAGCGCGTCGAGCGGCGAGAAGCCCTCGAGGCTGGCGCGGACGCCGCGGGCCGTGGCCATGGTGCCGGCGAATGCGATGCCCGCCTTGAGCAAGTTGCCGATGCCGGGAAGAAGCCCGGCCGCGCTCCGGGCAAGGGAACGGTAGGCAGCGCCCGCGCCCACCACGCCGCAGATCTCGGCCGCACGCCTCGGGGTGAGTGCCCCCTGGCCGTAGCAGCTGGCCATCTGGACGGCAAGCTTGGCCTGGTTGGTGGTCATGAGCGGAAAGTCCGAGCCGGGGACGAGGGAGATGGCGCCCATGGCGGCGTTCTCGAGGGCGCAGCGCAGGGCGAGGCCGTCGACCACCGCCTGACGGCAGAACGGGAAGGCGGCCGCAAGGGCAACGTCCTTCTCCCCCGCCGCGCGCACGAGCCAGGAGGCGAGCTTCCTGGGAAGAGCAGCCTCGTCGGAGGCCGCGACCACGCCGAGAAGGGCTGATGCCTCGGGACCCAGCTCGACCTCGGGCGCGTCCAGCGCCGACGGCACCACGATCGCGCAGAGAACGCCCAGGCCCACCATGTGGCGCACGGCGTCGGCGCAGTCGGCCGCGGCGTGGCCGGGAATGACCACGCAGGCGTCGGGCACCTCTCCCAGCGAGTCCAGCCTCACGCCGAGGGGCCAGACGTCGACCGTTGCCGTCGGGGTCTTGGGGACGAGCGCGTCACGGACGGCCAGGGCAAGGTAGCGCGGGGCGTCGAGGTCCACGAGGACGCAGGTCCTCACCGGCGCGCTGGCGTCTGCCCGGGAGTCCCTCCCCTGGGAGAGGACCTCGAGCAGGTTTCCAATCCCGAGGGTGGAGTGGCCGCCCTTCTTTCTCTTTGGTGCCATGGGTGCCCCCTTAGGCGGCCTTCTGGCGATGGCGCCAGACGGACTGGACGATGCCGACGCAGATCAGCTGGGTGAGCATGGACGAGGAGCCAAAGCTGATGAAAGGCAGCGGAATGCCTGTGATGGGCATGATGCCGATGCACATGCCGATGTTCTCGAGCACCTGGAAGGTCCACAGGGCGACGCAGCCCACCAGCACGAGCTTGCCAAAGGGTGCGTCGATGCGCATGGCAAGCAGTAGGGTGGCAAATATCATCCAGGCAAAGAGGGCAAGAAGCACGATGGAGCCCACAAAGCCAAACTGCTCGGCGTAGAGGGCAAAGACGAAGTCCGTGTGGGCCTCGGGGAGAAACCCGTTGCCCGCTTGGGTTGCGTTGCCGAGCCCCTTGCCGAAGAAGCCGCCCGAGCCGATGGCGATCTTTGCCTGCTGGAGGTTGTAGCCGTCACCCGAGGGATCGATGGATGGGTCGACAAAGACCAGGAGGCGCTTGAGCTGGTAGTCCTTCAGGACGTGCGGGAGGCCGTCGGTCATGGAGGTTATGACCACCAGGGCGCTTGCGCCCACGATGAGCGCGACGGTGGCGAGCACCCAGTTTCTGGGCGCGCCGCTGCACGTGATGACGGTGGCGCCGATGAACAGCACCACGAGGCCGCTTCCCAGGTCGGTGATGACGATGAGGGCCAGGGGCACGAGCAGCGTGCCGCACAGGCGGCAGTAGTCCGAGAAACGCTCGATCTTGCCGTTGTACTGGGCGGACGCTGAGGCCATGAGAAAGATGGCCGAGATCTTTCCCAGCTCCACCGGCTGGAAGCGGACGGGCACGAGCGGCAGCTTGACCCAGCCGGTCATGCCGTGGGAGGAGACGCCCAGGCCCGGAATCTTGGGCATCACCATGAGGAAGCAGGTGAGCACGAAGAGGGCCGTGGTCATCCCGGCAAGGCCGCGGTAGTCGTAGCGCCAGACGATGACGGCCGCCACAAGGCCAAGCGCCACGCCAACCAGGTGCCTGGGGAAGTTGGCGTCCGCGATGGTAAGCGAGGCCGACCAGATGGTGATGGTGCCCGCAAGCACGAGGAGAAGCGCGGGGATGAGCTGCGAGAGGAAGAGCCCGTCCAAGGGGCCCGCCTTCTTCGAGACCTTGGCGTGAGAGCCCGCGCCACGCCCCATCACCTTGTCACCCAGGGAGGAGAGGACTCCCCCGCCCGTGCCCGGGCCGGTCATTTGCATCGACATGCTCTTCTCCCCTCCTATCTGTCTGCCACGGTGGACTCCACCGCGTAGTCATCGGGCTGCCCGTAGATGGCGCCAAAGACGTCCCTCACCACGTACATGGCGGAGGTGGCGCCCGAGAGGACCTCGTCCATGTTGGCGCCGATGACGTACTTGGGGTCGTCAGCGGGAGCGTATGCGATAAACCAGCCCATAGGGTCGTCGGTGTTTCGCTGGGCCGTTCCGGTCTTTCCGCAGACCTTGACGTCGAGGTTGGTCCAGTGCCTGGCTTGAACGGCATCCTCCTCGTAGATGACGCCACTCATGCCGCGCTTGACCACGTCGTAGAAGGCGTCGGAGAACTCCACGGTGGAGTCGGACTTGGGCTTGTACTGGATGACCGAACCCTCGCCGGTGCGCGCCTTGACGCTCTTCATGACGTGCGGGCGCCAGACGGTGCCGCGGTTTGCGATGGCGCTGTAGGCGTCCACCATCTGCATGAGGGTCACCAGCAGGTCGCCCTGGCCGATGCAGATGTTGCAGTTGTCGCCGCCCTGCCAGCTTCGCTGGTCGTCGGGGACGTTTGACCAGTAGTTCCACTTCCACTCTGCGGTGGGGACGCGGCCCTCGGCCTCGCCCGCAAGGTCGATGCCGGTGGCATCGCCCAGGCCAAAGCTGCGGAAGTTGGCCTGGATGCCCTCGTTGATGCTTGAGTACCAGTAGCCCTTGCCGATCTCGTAGTAGACGACGTCGCAGGAGTAGGTGAGGCCACTGGCGATGTCCACGGCGCCGTGGCCGCTCTTCCACCAGCAGCTCATGCCCACGTTGCTGGACTGGTCTCCGTTCCAGTTCCACCAGCCGGTGCAGTACCAGGTGGAGCCGAGGTCAATGATGCCGTCCTTGAGGGCACCCAGGGTGACCAGGGGCTTGATGGTGGAGCCAGACGGAAACTGGCCGGCGATGACGCGGTTGAGCAGCGGGTAGTTGGCCTCCTCGGAGGAGAGCGTGTCCCAGTCCGCGGTGGCGATGCCGCCCACGAACATGTTCGGGGAGTACGTGGGGTAGGAGGCCATGGCCAGGACCTCGCCGTTGGTGCAGTCCATGGCGACGACCGAACCGCTCGAGGCGGGGTAGCCCTTGTCGCGCATCTGCATGATGACCCTCTCCAGGGACTCCTCGGCGGCCTTCTGGACGTCGAGGTCGAGGGTAAGGCAGACGTCGCTGCCGCTCTGCGGCGCTATGCTCGTGGATTCCTCCAGGACGGTGCCCGAGGAGTCCACGTAGACCGTGGTCTCGCCGCGGACGCCCTGAAGGACGCTCTCGTAGCGGCTCTCCACGCCCGTCTGGCCGACGACGTCGCCCGAGCGGTAGGTGACCCCGCTGCCGGACTCCTGGCTGGACTTGAGCTGGTCTGAGGTGACGGTGCCGGTATAGCCAACGACGTGGGCCGCAAGCGAGCCGTAGGGGTAGGAGCGCTGAGTGCGCTGCTGGACGCTCACCCCCGGGAAGAGCGCTGGGTGCTCGCCGATGAAGGCCACCACGCGGCGCGAGACGTCCACGCAGACGGTGCGGGCGGACTGGGCTCCCTCGGAGGAGTCCTGGATCTTGCGGCGGACGGCCTGGTAGGGCATGCCAAG
>CAJMPT010000077.1 GCA_905215465.1 uncultured bacterium
ACCTTCTTGCCGGGCAGGTGGCCGCCCTCGCCGGGCTTGGCGCCCTGGGCCATCTTGATCTGGATCTCTATGGCGCTCCTCAGGTAGCGGCTCGTGACGCCAAAGCGGCCGGAGGCCACCTGCTTGATGGCGCTCTTCCTGGAGTCCCCGTTGGGAAGCGGGGTCTCGCGCGCGGGATCCTCTCCGCCCTCGCCGGTGTTGGAGCGGCCGTGGATGCGGTTCATGGCGATGGCCAGGCACTCGTGCTGCTCCCGGCTGATGGAGCCGTAGCTCATGGCGCCGGTGTTGAAGCGCGTGAGGATGCTCTCCACGGGCTCGACCTCGTCAAGCGGCACGGGCGCGCCCTTTGGCGAGAAGCCCATGAGGTCGCGCAGGGTGACGGCACGGCCGGGGCGGTGCACCCAGGCGGAGAACTCCTTGAACTCCTCGTAGCTTCCCTCGCGGCAGGCATGCTGCAGCAGGTAGACGGCCTTGGGGTCGATGAGGTGCTCCTCGCCGCCCTGCGGGCGCCACTTGGTGAGGCCTAAGGTGGGCAGCTGGTCGGGCGCGGGGGTCTTGGCCAGGGCGCAGGCGGCGTCGTAGCGCTCGGAAAGCTCGCGCTGGACGTCATTGATGCCAAGGCCGCCGATGCGGGTGGCCGTCGACGTGAAGTAGCGGCTGACGAGCCCCTCGGAGAGGCCCAGCACCTCGAAGATCTGGGCGGAGTGGTAGCCCTGCATGGTGGAGATGCCCATCTTAGACATGATGGAGACGATGCCCGCCGTGACGGCGCGGTCGTAGTTGGCCTGGGCCTCCTCCACGGAAAGGCCGATCGCGCCCCTCTCGCAGAGGTCCGCAATGCACTCGTGGGCCATGTAGGGATAGATGCCGGAGGCGGAGTAGCCCACCAGGCAGGCGAAGTCGTGCGCGTTGATGGCGTCGCCGGTCTCCACCACCAGGTCGGCGTTCATGCGCAGGCCCACGCGGATGAGGTGGTTGTGCACGCAGCCCAGCGAGAGCAGGGACGGCACCGGCACCTCCCCGACGGCGGCGCGGTCGGAGAGCACGACGATGTTGGCCCCGCCGCGCACGGCGGCCTCGGCGTCGGCCGCCAGGCGGTCGAGCGCCGCGGCGAGGGCGCCCTCTTGGCCGTCCCTCGGGTAGGAGCAGGTCAGGCGCACCGTCTTGAAGCCCACGCGGTCGATGGCGCAGATGCGCTCGAAGGCGTCCCTGGTGAGCATGGGGCCCTGCAGGCGCACCAGGCGGCAGGTGTCGCGACAGTCCTCCAGGAGGTTGCCGTGGTTGCCCAGGTAGAGCACCTGGCTGGTGACCAGGCTCTCGCGCAGGGCGTCGATGGGCGGGTTGGTGACCTGCGCAAAGAGCTGGTTGAAGTAGTCGAAGAACGAGCGGGTCTTCTTGGAGAGGCACGCCAGCGGCGCGTCCACGCCCATGGAGGCCAAAGGCACCTTGGCCGCGGTTGCCATGGGGCGGATGGCCTCGTCCACGTCATCGTAGTGGTAGCCCAGGCGCGCCATGCGCTCGGTCAGCGGGATGCCCGCGTCGGGGGCGCAGGCAAGCTCGCCGGCCGCAGGCTCGCGCAGGTCGGAGATGTCGAGGGTCTCCTCGTCGAGCCAGTCTCGGTAGGGCTTCTCGTTTGCAAAGCGGTCGCGGATCTCATCGTTCCAGATGACGCGGCCCTGGGAGGGATCGACCTCGAGCATCTCGCCGGGGCCGAGGCAGCCCGTGCGCAGCACGTTTGCCGGGTCCACGTCGATGGTGCCCACCTCGGACGAGAGGATGATGCGGTCGTCGCGGGTGACGTAGTAGCGCGCCGGGCGCAGGCCGTTTCTGTCCAGCGCGGCGCCCAGGATGCGGCCGTCAGTAAAGGCGATGGCGGCCGGCCCGTCCCAGGGCTCCATGAGCATGGACTGGTAGGCGTCGTAGGAGCGGCGCTTGTCGGAGATGTTGGGGTTCTTGTCCCAGGGCTCGGGGATCATGAGCGTCACGGCGCGGTCCAACGGGCGGCCGTTCATGGTCAAAAACTCCAGGACGTTGTCCAGGATGGCGGAGTCCGAGCCCTCCTTGTTGATGATGGGGACGACCTTCTCGAGGTCATGGCCGAGGACGGGGCTGTAGAGGTGCGGCTCGCGGGCGCGGATCCACGAGACGTTGCCACGCAGGGTGTTGATCTCTCCGTTGTGGATGATGTAGCGGTTGGGGTGAGCGCGCTCCCAGCTGGGCGTGGTGTTGGTGGAGTAGCGGGAGTGCACCAGGGCCAGCGAGGTCTCCACCGCGGCGTCGTTGAGGTCGGTGAAGAAGCGGCGCATCTGCGTGGCCACGAGCATGCCCTTGTAGACGATGGTGCGACTAGACATGGAGCACACGTAGAAGATCTTGCCCGCCAGCGCCGGGTTGACGTCGGCCATGCGCTCGATGGTGCGGCGGCAGACGTAGAGCTTGCGCTCGAAGTCCTGGCCGCGCGGCACGGACTCGGGGCGGCGCAGGAAGGCCTGCAGGATGGTGGGCATGCAGGCCTGGGCGGTGCTGCCCAGGTCGTGCGGGTCCACGGGCACCTCTCGCCAGAACATGAGGGGGACGCCGGCGGCGGCGCAGCCCTCCTCGAAGACGCGGCGCGCGTCGGCGACGCCCTGGGGGTCGTCGCGCGGGAAGAAGAGCATGGCCACGCCGTAGTCGCCCTCGTCGGGCAGGAGCTGGCCCTCCTTCTGCGCCTCCTTGCGGAAGAAGCGGTGCGGGATCTGGAAGAGCACGCCGGCGCCGTCGCCGGTGTTGCGCTCCAGGCCGGTGCCGCCGCGGTGCTCCAGGTTGACCAGGACGGAAAGCGCGTCGTCCAGGGTCTGGTGGCTGCGCTTGCCCTTGAGTTGCGCGATGGCGCCGATGCCGCAGGCGTCATGCTCGTACTCGCTGCGGTACAGGCCGGGCTGGCGGGCCGGCACGGCGTCGCCGGGCTGCGCGGGCGCAAGGTTCTGGCTCATGAGACTCCCCTCAAAACGATGTCGGGGAGAAGTCTACGAGCTGCCCGGGCGGCCTCCCAAAAGCGAGACCAAGATGCTACGCGCCCGAATCGCGGGCGTTTCTCGCCTGTCGCAGGGCTGACGCGGACGGGAAACGGGCGGGAAACGTTTGGCGGTGGGACGGGTGCTGGTCCGGACCGATGCGGAACCGGGGAGCCGCAAAAACCTGGGTATGGCAGAGAATCGCTGCCATACCCCGAAATTCGTGGCTCTTTGGGCTGGTTTTGGGCTTCTCGTCTGCCCTAGCCTGTAATTTGCGGCTTCTGTCCCCGGTCTGGCGAGAAGCCCGTACCGTCAGGACGGTTGTCTCCAGGGCCGTCCGCGCCACCCTGGCCCATGCCGCCGGAGACGCTGGTGTAGACCGAACCGTCCATGGTGACCTGCATCTCGCTGGAACCATGGCGCAGGACGTAGGTCGCACCGTCCTCCACGCCGGGCACGCTTACCAGCACCCAGGCATAGGACGTCCGCGCGGTGAAGGAGGCCAGCACGTTGCCGTCGGAACCCTCGTTAGGGCTCGCGCCGCAACAGCTAGCACGGCCCAAAGAGCTGGCAAACACAAGGCAATGCCCCGCCGTTCCAAAGGACGGGGGCATTTTGCTTCCTGGGACGGCCCTTCCGCCCAAAGCTCCGCTACGTTTGCGTCTTGTTTTGGAAGTCTCCAGTATCAAGCCCTCCAGGCCTTCTGCCAACTGGGCAAACGTCATCAAGAACTGCCCGATACTCGCCCATGTCAAATTAAGACGCAAACGTAGCCAAGTTTGCGGCCGGCGTCACCCAGAGGCACCCCGATCCCGCCCAAGCCGCACCGAGCCACGCAAAAGCGCCCCGCCGGATGGCTCCGACAGGGCGCAGACTTTGTGGTGGGCGTTACAAGATTTGAACTTGTGACCTCTTCCGTGTCAGGGA
>CAJMPT010000078.1 GCA_905215465.1 uncultured bacterium
CCCTCTGCCGCGGCAACGTCTTCCGCTCCATCCTGATCTCCATCCCGGTCATGGCTGCCATCCTGTACGCCGGCACCTTTGCCGCCCCGTACCTCACCGGCCTCGCCCAGAGCACCGGCCTGTCCTTCGACGGTCAGATTGCCTGCATGGCCGGCCCGTCCCTGACCCAGACCGCCATCGTCTTCTGGAGCTGCGTCTCCCAGAACGCCGTCATCGTGGTCCCCGTGGTCATCGTGATCTTCGCCGCCGTCTGGTTCCTCGTCGAGAAGAAGATCGGCATGGAGAAGATCGAGGCCTACGCCGCCGAGTACGACGAGATGTAGTTCTCGCCGCGAGCGTCTTCTGATCCAACCGGGGAGGGTGCCGGCAGGCCCGGCGCCCGCCCGACTGCTACCAAGCATTTAAGTGAGAGGAACTACGCGCAATGCAGCGTGTTATTGACAAGCTCGAGCCCTTCCAGCGAGCAATCTCCAAGGCGCACCTGGCCTCCGCTGGCGTATCCATTGACTCCCTGGAGAATCCCGATAAGCCCCTCATTGCCATCGCCAACAGCTGGAACGAGGTCTGCCCGGGCCACGAGCCGCTTCGCCAGCTTGCTGCCGAGGTCAAGAAGGGCATCCTGGAGGCCGGCGGCGAGCCCATCGAGTTCAACACCATCGGCATGTGCGACGGCGTGGCCCAGGGCCACGCGGGCATGCGCTACTGCCTGCCGCACCGTGAGATCATTGCCGACTCCTGCGAGGCCATGATCGTGGGCGAGGGCTGCTTCGACGGCGTCGTCTACATGGGCAGCTGCGACAAGATCGTCCCGGCCATGCTCATGGCCGCGGCCCGCATCAACCTGCCTGCCGCGCTGGTGACCGCCGGCCCCTGCTACGACGAGATCAAGCCCTCCGAGTCCAAGGCCCTGCGAGCTCGCTTCCTGCGCGGCGAGGCCACGGAGCGCGAGGTCATCGAGGGCACCCTCAAGTACTACACCGGCCCGGGCATCTGCCCGTTCCTGGGCACCGCCAACACCATGGGCTGCCTTACCGAGGGTCTCGGCATGATGCTTCCCAACGGCGCTCTTTGGCCCAGCTCCACGAGCCAGCGTCGCTTCTCGGCGCGCCAGACCGGTGCTGCCGTGGTTGACCTTGTCCGCCGTGGCATCAAGCCGAGCGACATCATGACCCAGGGTGCCATCGACAACACCGTGAAGCTGCTCGCCTCCATCGGCGGCTCCCTGAACGCCCTTATCCACCTGCCGGCCCTTGCCCACGAGCTTGGCCTGGAGTGCACCTGGACCCAGGTTGCGGAGACCACCTCGCACACGCCCGTGGTCTGCAACGTGGTGCCCAACGGCGACATCTCCTGCGTCAACCTCTACAAGGCCGGTGGCGTGCCTGCTGTCCTCAAGACCATCGAGGGCGACCTTGACGGCTCCGTGATGACTGTCACTGGCAAGACGCTGGCCCAGAACCTTGCTGGTGACATCCACATCGACCGTTCCGTCATTCGCACCCAGGATGACCCGGCCTCCACGGCCAACGGCATCCAGGTGCTCTATGGCAACCTGGCTCCTGAGGGTGCCCTGGTCAAGACCAGCGCCGTCCCGGCCGACCAGCACGTCTGGAGCGGTCCTGCCATGGTCTTCAACTCCGAGGAGGAGGCCTTTGCCGCCTACAACGCCAACGCCATCAAGCCTGGCACTGGCGTCGTGGTGCGCTACGAGGGCCCCAAGGGTGGTCCCGGCATGAAGGAGCTCCACCGCGTGACGGAGATCATGAAGGGCATTCCCAACTCCGCCGTCATCACTGACGGCCGCTTCTCGGGCGCTTCCGGCGGCCTCTCCGTGGGCTACCTCTGCCCCGAGGCACTTGACGGTGCCCCCATCGCCCTTATCCAGGATGGCGACGTCATCCACGTTGACCTCAACAAGAACCTCATCGAGGTCGAGGTCTCCGATGACGAGCTTGCACGCCGCAAGCAGGACTGGAAGCCCGTCATCCACGAGAACGGCGGTCATCTGCTGGCCCGCTATGCCAAGCAGGTTGGCTCCGCCAAGACCGGCGCGGTAATCCAGTAGGAAAGACGAGGTAAGCGGCTGGCGTTGACCTGCCGCGGAGGGCCGGGTGCCGTCGGGGGAGGCGGTGCCCGGCCCTTCTCGCCTTTTGAGGGCGCTCGGTGTCCCGCGGGCGTACAATAATACAATTACATGTCTAATTGAGAGGAGTCACGGCGTGTCAAGCAAGTTCGTCGTTGCCTCGTGCGCCGCGACCTTTGGCATCTTTGAGCAAGAACCCGTCGAGCGCCTCAGGGCAGCGGGTTGCGAGGTCCGCATCAACCCGTACGGCAGACCGCTCACGCCCGCAGAGATAATCCGTCATGGCGAGGGTGCCCAGGTGCTCGTTCTGGGCAACGACCACCTTGACGCCACCACCATCAGCGCCCTGCCTGAGCTGCGCATGGTCGCCCGCCACGGCGCAGGCTTTGACAACATCGACTTTGCCGAGCTCACGAGGCGCGGCATTGTGATTACCAACACGCCGGGCGCCAACAGGGAAGAGACGGCCGACCTCACGTTTGCCCTCATCCTGGACCTGGCTCGCATGGTCACGCAGTCCGTAAACCAGCTCAAGGGCGGCGTCTGGAACAAGATTCCCGGTCGCAGCCTCTATGGCAAGACCATTGGCATCATCGGTGTCGGGTCCATTGGCATGGCCGTGGCCAGGCGCGCGATGGGCTTTGGCATGGACATCCTGGGCAACGACATCGTTCAGCGCGACGAGGCCGCACGCTATGGCCTGCTCTATACCAGCCTGAACGACCTGCTGGCAAAGTCGGACATTGTGACCATCCATGCGCCGCTTACCTCCGCCACGCAGAATCTTTTGGGCGCGCGCGAGCTGAGGCACATGAAGGACGGGGCGCTGCTGGTAAACACGGCGCGCGCGGGCATTGTGCGCGAGGCGGCGCTGGAGAAGGCGCTGCTGTCGGGCAAGCTCGGGGGCTATGCGGTTGACGTCTACGAGCGCGAGCCGCCGACGCTCTCCAAGTTCTTTGACCTGCCCAACGTCCTGACCACGCCTCACATTGGATCGGCAACCTTTGAAGCCAACCGTCGCATGGGAGACATGGTGGCGGACAACATCATCGCCTTCAAGGACGGCAACGTCCCGCCCAACCGAGTGACCGCCGTCGATCGCGTGAAGTTCTCGTAGGGTTGTGCGCGGAACTGCCCTTCGTGTGAGTCTTTTGGGCCGCGGCGTGCAGAAGTGGCCTTCGTGTGAGCCCGTTCTCGCCGCCTGGGCGAGATATCAATTATTAATTGTATATACCTTACGGGAAACCGCAGGTGGATGGGCTGTGCGCTTCGGGCGTCTGCATAAAAGCGTCGGGCCTCCGCCGGCTTCCCCACAAACCGACTCGCACGAAGGGAGTGCGGCAAGAACTTGGACCGGTCCGCCGGTCCGGAGGGAG
>CAJMPT010000079.1 GCA_905215465.1 uncultured bacterium
TTTTGTATTTTATCCACATTCTATATAAAGAAACCCACATTCTTTTCTTATAACTTTCAAACGAGAGGACCTTCAACGAGGACATCACGCGCCGCGAGGACGCGCTCGCGGCCGTGATGCACGTAGCGGCCATCACGGGGCGGCGCCTCCGCAAGAAGGGCCTCAAGGGCACCACGGTGACCCTGCGCGTCAAGTACGACGCCTGCCACGCCAGGACGGCGCAGCGCGGCCTCGCGCATCCGTCCGACGACGAGCTTGAGTTCGGCCCCGTGGCGCAGGAGCTCCTGGACGAGGTGTGGACCGACGGCATGCCCCTGCGCCTGGTGGGCGTTGGCCTCTCCGGCTTTGGCGAGAAGTGCTCGCGGCCCGAGCAGCTCGGCCTCTTTGACGCAAAGGCGCCGGGCGGCCACGTGATGCGTGACCGCTCGGCGCTCTCAAAGGTGACCGACTCCCTGCGGGACCGCTTTGGCGACGAGGCCCTGGCCTACGGCCGCGACCTCAGGCTCCGCGACCGCGTGAGCGACACGACGCCCATGAACAAGGACGACGCCTAGCCCGGGCTACTCCTCGCGCTCGCCCTCCCGAGGCTCCTCGTCGACGGCGTCAGCCATGGCGGCGAAGGCATCGGCCGCCATGGCGCCCTCGAGGTCGAGCTCAACGCGGGGCGCGTCGCCCCAGAGTCGCTCGAGGCGGTAGAAGTCACGCATCTCAGGCGTGAAGACGTGGACGACAACGCAGCCGTAGTCCACGAGGACCCAGCGAAGGCCCTCACGGCCCTCGGTGGAGACGGGCTGAAGGTCGCAGTTCTTACTGACCTTGGCGCGCACCTCGTCGACGATGGCGTCCACCTGGCGGCTGTTGCCGCCGGTGCAGATGAGGAAGTAGTCGCAGACGTCGGTCTTGCCCACAAGGTCGATAAGAACGATGTCCTCGGCCTTCTTGGAATCGGCCGCGGCGGCGGCCACCTGGGCGATCTGCAGCGAAGTTGCGCTCATGCGGTTCTCCTTCTTGGGTTGGTGCGCTCTTGTCCGGCCCTGCGTCAGGCGTGGCGCCTGGCCGAGGCGAGCGAGTTGTATGTGTCGATTGTACCCGGATAGAGGTAGCGGCCGCCCGCCAGGACGTAGGTGATGCCGCTCACGAAGGACGTCCAGAAGACCTCCTCGAGGCAAGCCCTGCCCACGAGGTCGCGCACGCGCTGGATGCCGGGAGAGGCTGGGCGCAGTGGCTCTATACCATCGGCGACAAAGAGGGCCTGGTCAAGCGGGCTCATCTGCGCCGCGGCCGTGGTGTGAACCTCGATGGCGCGCCACACCTCGGCAGGAAGCTCCGGGAAGAGTTCCGGGAGCTCGCGGGCGGCAACGATTCCATGGAGCAGCGGCTCAACGAGGTGCAGGTCAACGCCCATGTCAATGCCAAAGGCCCTGGCGCGGGAAACGAGCTCCTCGGCAGGCACGACCTTGTCCCAGTCATGGAGGAGGCCCGATGCGCGGGCGAGGAAGGGGTCCACGCCATACGTGACGGCAAGGCCCTCGCAGCAGTCGGCCACGGAGAGCGAGTGCGCAAGGCGCTTGGGCTTGGGCGCAAGCTGAACCCTCACCGCCGCCTCAATCCTCTGGAGAAGGGCCTGCTGGTCAGAGGTGTACTCCACCGACCCGCTCGCGTTCTTCTCGCCCTGAGGCTCGCTCACGCGACCACCTCCTCGGTCTGGCCGTAGCGGCTGGACTTGGCTCCGTAGAGGGCGTGCTTGTGGAGGTAGCCCGTCACCGAGTCGGGCGTGAGGTAGCGAAGGCTCTGGCCCGCCTCGACACGCTCCCTGAGGTAGCTCGACGAGATGGCGAGCGCGGGCACGGAGAGGTACGTGACGTCGAAGTCCAGGCCCGAGGCCGAGATGGCGTCCCAGGCGCGGTCCAGGTCGTAGCCCGGGCGGGTGGCAGCCACGAGGTGGGCCAGGCGGGCGATGTCCTCGGCGTCCCTCCAGGCGACGATCTCTGCGATGGCGTCTGCGCCCGTGACGAAGTAGAACTCCACATTGCTTGGATAGAGGCCGCGAAGTTGCCGCAGGGTGTCGGCCGTGTAGGTCACGCCCTCGCGGTCGATCTCGAAGCGCGACGCCAGGAAGTGGGGGTTGTCCGAAGTGGCGAGCAACGTCATGGCATAGCGGTCCTCGCCGGAGGTGACCCTCTTGTCCAGCTTGAAGGCCGGTCTTCCAGCGGGCATGAAGACCACGACGTCAAGGTCGAGGTCATCGAAGGCCTGCTCGGCCGCCACGAGATGGCCGTAATGGATGGGGTCGAAGGTGCCGCCCATGATGCCCAGGCGGTAGGTTCGTGCAGGGTCTGCCCCCAGGGGCGGCAGGTCGGTAAGGTCGATTCCGGAGCACATGCCTACCTCACCTGGCCCGAGCCACGGACGAGGTACTTGGTTGTGGTGAGGGCCTCAGCGCCCATAGGGCCGCGGGCGTGGAGCTTCTGGGTCGAGATGCCGATCTCCCCACCCAGGCCAAAGACCCCGCCATCGGTGAAGCGCGTGGAGGCGTTGACGTAGACCGTAGCCGCGTCCACGCGGGCCAGGAACTCCTGCGAGGCGGCGTAGCTCTCGGTCACGATGGCCTCGGAGTGACCGGTACCGTAGCGGTTGACGTGGGCGATGGCCTCGTACACGTCCTCGACACAGCAGACGCTCATCTTGAGGTCCAGGTACTCGCGGCCCCAGTCGTCCTCGGTCGCTGCGCCCATGGGCACGCCAGAGGTGGCCGCAATCTCGCAG
>CAJMPT010000080.1 GCA_905215465.1 uncultured bacterium
GGCGAAGGCGTTGCCCTCGGCGACGCCGCCCACGGAATCGGGGTCGCCCGCGGTACAGCGCGAGGAGTAGTAGCTAAACGAGATGAAGTCGACGGTGTTCTCCGCAAGGATGCGCTCGTCCTCGGCGGTCATGCCCACGTCGATGCCCTCGCGCTCGAGCATCTTGAGCGCGTAGCCGGGGTAGTGCCCGCGTGCCTGCACGTCCACGAAGAAGAGGTCCTCCTGGTTCTTGACCTGCGCTGCACGGACGTCCTCGGGACGACAGGAGTAGGGGTAGTAGCTTCCCGCGGCGAGCATGCAGCCAACCTTGTTCTCCGGGTCGACCTCGTGGGCGATCTTGGTGGCCCAGGCGCTCGCCACGAGCTCGTTGTGCGCGGCGCGGTACTCGGCCTCGCGGGCATTCTCCCCGGGCTCGAGGACGATGCCGGCACCCATGAAGGGACGGTGCAAGATCATGTTCATCTCGTTGAACGTGATCCACCAATGCACGAGGCCGCGGTAGCGGTTGAAGAGCACCTTCACGAGCCGCTTGTAGAGCTCGATGAGGGCGCGGTTTCGCCAGGCGCCGTACTTCTTGACGAGGTGGATGGGGCAGTCGAAGTGCGTGATGGTCACGAGGGGCTCGATCCTGTGCTCGCGGCAGCAGCGGAACACGTCCTCGTAGAAGGCGAGCCCGGCCTCGTTGGGCTCCTCCTCGTCGCCATTGGGGAAGATGCGGCTCCAGGCGATGGAGAGGCGAAAGACCTTAAAGCCCATCTCCGCGAAGAGGGCTATGTCCTCGCGGTAGTGGTGGTAGAAGTCGATGCCCGTCTGGGCCGGGTAGTAGTACCCGGGCTCAAAGTCGAGCATGCGCCTCAGGCCGCGACTTACGTCGTTGCGCTCCGACCCGTGTGGGATGACGTCGACATTGGCAAGGCCGCGGCCGCCCTCGTCATAACCTCCCTCGCATTGGTTAGCAGCGGTGGCTCCTCCCCAAAGGAACCCTTTTGGAAATGGCATGGTGCCTCCTTCTCTCTGGCGCCCCCACCTCTGCGGGGACGCTTTATAACGTCCTTGCGACCTCACGCACCGGGCCCGTGGCCCTTTCCCTGATGCGCGCGGGCCGCCCGTGAAGGGGTGACTAGCCGACGGCTTGTCCTGCGGCGGCGCGACGTGCCTCCCGGCCTCCAAGCAGGGAGGGGACCTGTGCCAGGCACACGCCGGCGAGGATGATGGCGACGCCCAGCCACTCGACGACGCCGAGCGGCTCGCCGAGGACGATCATGGCTATGAGCAGGCCGGCGGGGAGTTCCGCGGCGGCCATGACAGTGGAGAGACCCGCGGGCAGGTGCGGAGAGCCCATGCCGAAGAGCAAGACCGGGCAGAGCATGCCAAAGAAGCCGGCGATGACGGCAAAGGGCAGGATGCCCTGGGCGAGGACGCCCGAGACGACGTAGTCCGGGCACACCGTGAGCGACATGACCACGGAGCCCGCGCACACGATGACGCCGCGCTGCTCGGACGAGCAGGGGGCCTCGACCTTGCCGGAGAGGGTGACAAAGAGGGAGCAGGACACGGCCGCCCCCAGCGCGCAGAGCAGGGCCACGGGGTCGTACCCGGTGATGCCGGTCTTGTAAACGCCGCTCGCGAACACCGTCCCGAAGACGATGGCCAGGGCGGAGGCCACTTGGAGGGGCCTCGGCGGCCGGCGCGTCATGACGGTCTGCCACACGAGCCCCAGCCACGTGAACTGGAAGAGGAGCGTGAGCGCCACCGGGGCGGGCAGCACGCTCATGGCGTAGCAGTAGAGGATTGAGGTGAGGCAGGTGAGGGCTCCCAGGCCCATGAGCTTAAGGGCGAGCTTCCAGCCCACGCGCTGCCAGCGGTGCCCGAGTGCGTGCCCTGCGAGCGTGGCGAGGGCGAAGAAGAGGCAGCCGAGCCACGCTTGGCTCGCCACCACCTGTGCCGAGGTGAAGCCCGCGGCGTAGGCGAGCTTGTAGGTCGTGGCCATCGCGCCGTAGCAGGCGCCGCCCGCAAAGACCTGGAGCGCCGCCTTGGCCTGTCCCGCGCCCGTGGCTCCCGCCCCGGCGGCCTGTTGCTTGATTGTGTTTGTTCCTGCCATTCGGCTCCCTTCCGTCTGCTGTCTTGCAGACGCACATCTCGTGCGTCTGTTCCCTGCAGTCGGAAGGTGGGCTCGTGCGGTCTTCTGGCGGTGCATGTGGCACCTGCTGCCAAGACGAAAAAAGCCACGCAACCGACTGCTCGGTTGCGTGGCAAAAAGGTGGCTAGCGCCCAGAAAAGTCCACGCGTTTTTAGACTGGGACAAAGTACTACAACAGGTGAGATTCTGTCAAGAAAAACCGAGGAAAAAAGCGAGCCTCTGCCCGCCGTACCTGTGGCGGTCGTTCCCCGAACGGGGCGGTGCTGTTGGGGACTGTCTCGATCTGTAACAGTTGGGGCTAGTTTTGGTCGATGGATGTTACAGATTGAGATTGTTGAGGATGGGTGGGGGTAGCTAATTCGGACGGGGCTATTTTAAACATTGGGAAATCGAGCGTGGCAAGCGGAGGTCTTCGGGGTATAAGACGGCTAATT
>CAJMPT010000081.1 GCA_905215465.1 uncultured bacterium
GTGCCATTCACCCCCGTCCCCTTTGGCAAACAGTCCCCTTTGGCAAACAGCCCCTGACCAGCGCATTCGGGCACGCCTTTGCCCGATGGCCCCGCAACCCAACTCCCTGACGGGTAACCAAACAAAAAGTAAGCCCCTGAGCTGCCGTTTTATCGGCGAGCGGTAGGCAAACTGCCGTAGAATGTTGAGTGACATGGCAACGTCTCGGCCTGGAGGTAAGCAACGCATGGTCTCTCGTGTCTACGTTGAGAAGAAGCCCGGATTCGACGGTGAGGCTAAGTCCCTGGAGCGCGAGCTGCGCAGCCTGCTGGGCGTGAGCGCCCTCACCAACCTGCGCGTGATCAACCGCTACGACGTGGAGGGCGCGAGCGAGGAGCTCTTTGCCAGCTGCGTCCCCACCGTGTTCTCCGAGCCGCAGACCGACGACGCGTCGGCCCAGATGCCCGAGGTAGCGCCTGGCTCCCAGGTCTTTGCCGTGGAGTTCCTGCCCGGTCAGTTTGACCAGCGCGCGGACTCCGCCAGCGAGTGCATCCAGCTCATCAGCCAGGGCGAGCGCCCCACCGTACGCTCCGCCAAGGTCTACGTGCTTGAGGGCGAGCTCACTGCCGCCGACGTCGACGCCATCAAGCACTACGTGATCAACCCCGTCGAGGCCCGCGAGGCATCGCTGGACGAGCGCGCCACCCTGCGCCAGGCCTACCCCGAGCCCGAGCCCGTGGAGCAGCTCGAGGGCTTCCTGGAGCTCACCGACCAGCAGCTGGCCCAGTTCATCGCCGACCGCGGCCTGGCCATGGACCTGGCCGACATCAAGTTCTGCCAGAGCTACTTTGCCGGCGAGAAGCGCGTCCCCACCATCACGGAGATCCGCGTCATCGACACCTACTGGTCCGACCACTGCCGCCACACCACCTTTGGCACCGCCCTCGAGCACGTGCAGATCGACGACAAGGTGGTGGCCGCCGCGTTTGACCGCTACCTCGAGATGCGCCACGAGCTTGGCCGCGACAACAAGCCCGTCTGCCTCATGGACATGGGCACCATCGGCGCCAAGTACCTCAAGGCCAAGGGCGTCCTCAAAAACCTGGACGAGTCCGAGGAGATCAACGCCTGCACCGTGAAGGTCAAGGTGGACGTCAACGGCACCGACGAGGACTGGCTCTTCCTCTTCAAGAACGAGACCCACAACCACCCCACCGAGATCGAGCCCTTTGGCGGCGCGGCCACCTGCATCGGCGGCGCCATCCGAGACCCGCTCTCTGGCCGCAGCTACGTCTACCAGGCCATGCGCGTCACCGGCGCGGCCGACCCCACTGTCCCCGTCAGCCAGACGCTTGAGGGCAAGCTGCCCCAGCGCAAGCTCGTGACCACGGCCGCCGCCGGCTACTCCAGCTACGGCAACCAGATCGGCCTGGCCACCGGCCAGGTGAGCGAGCTCTACCACCCCGGCTACGTGGCCAAGCGCATGGAGATCGGCGCCGTCGTGGGCGCCACCCCGGCCTCCCACGTTCGTCGCGAGTGCCCGGCCCCCGGCGACAGAATCGTCCTTTTGGGCGGCCGTACCGGCCGTGACGGCATTGGCGGCGCCACCGGCTCCTCCAAGGCCCACAACGTTGAGTCCCTGGAGAAGGACGGCGCCGAGGTGCAGAAGGGCAACGCCCCCGTGGAGCGCAAGCTCCAGCGCCTCTTCCGCCGCGAGGACGCCTGCCGCCTCATCAAGCGTTGCAACGACTTTGGCGCCGGCGGCGTCTCCGTCGCCGTGGGCGAGCTGGCCGACGGCCTCTTTGTGGACCTCAACGCCGTGCCCAAGAAGTACGAGGGCCTGGACGGCACCGAGCTCGCCATCTCCGAGTCCCAGGAGCGCATGGC
>CAJMPT010000082.1 GCA_905215465.1 uncultured bacterium
AGTTGATGGAGAGGGTGAACAGGCCGCCGGCCATGCACATGCCCTCCTCGCCGGTGACGAAGGGAAGCTTGTTCTCCTTGCAGATCTGGCCCACCTGGGCGGCGCCGGCCGCGATGGTGTTGTCGGTGGGGGCGTAAAGGGCGTCCACCTTGCCCACCGCGGACTCCACGACGGACTGGATCTCGTTGGAGCTGGAGACGGCGTACTCGGTGTACTCCAGGCCCAGAGCGTCGAGCTCGTCCTTGGCGGCCTTGATCTGGATGTCGGAGTTGGACTCGGCGGAGCAGTAGAGAAGGCCGACCTTCTTCACGTCGGGCAGGACCTTCCGCATCATCTCGAGCTGCTCGGCGACGGGCGTGAGGTCGGAGGAGCCGGTGACGTTGGTGCCAGGCTTATCGTTGTCCTGGACCAGGCCGGAGGCGGCGAAGTCGGTGATGGCGGTGCCGACGATGGGGATCTCGGTGGTGGCGCCGGCCGCGGCCTGGGCGGCGGGCGTGGCGATGGCGAAGATCAGGTCAACGCCATCGCCCACGAACTTGGAGGCGATGGTCTGGCAGGCGGACTGGTCGTTCTGGGCGTTCTGCTGGTCGATGGAGACGGAGAGGCCGGAGGCGTTGACGGCCTCGACGAAGCCCTCGTTGGAGGCGTCCAGGGCAGCGTGCTCGGTCAGCTGGACCACGCCGATCTTGTAGGTCTTCTCGCCAGAGGCAGAGCCGCCGTCGGAAGAGCCGTTGGAAGAGCCGCAGCCGGCCAGGACGGCGGTGGCGGCAATGCCGGCACCCGCGAGGAAGTTCCTTCTGGTGACGTTCATGTTCTTCTCCCCCTGTTGGATGGAAATAGCGATGCGGGTCAGTTTAGCGCTCGGGCGGCGCGCGTTGCCCAGCACCGGCAAAAGCGTGCGCGTACGGTAACAAGAGGGGCGGCGAGAAGCACGCGCCTCTCGCCGCCCCCTACGCGCCATGCGAAAGACGCTAGCCCAGCTTCTGGGCGAGGAGCTGGTTGAAGAGCTTGGGGTTGCCGGAGCCCTTGGCGGCCTTCATGCACTGGCCGACGAGGAAGCCGATGACCTTCTTGTTGCCGTCGTGGTACTGCTGGACCTGGTCGGCGCAGCGGCCCAGGACCTCGTCCACGATTGGCTCCAGGGCGCCGGTGTCGGTGACCTGGCGCAGCCCCCGCTCGTCCACCACGCGCTCCGGGTCGTCCTCGGTGCCGTTGACGGCGTCGAGCGCCTCGCGCGCCTGCGCGAAGGTGATGGCGTCCTCGGCAAGAAGCGCGGAGATGCTCCTGACCTGCGCCGGGTTGAGGGCGTCGTAGCTGGGGACGAGGTTGACCATGACGTTTGCCACGGTGGGCACGGCCTTTGTCGGCGCGCCCTCCACGGCCTTCTCGAAGAAGTCGGCCACCTTGGGGTCTGCCGCGAGCTGGGCCGCGTCGGCGCGCTTGAGGCCGAAGTCGGCCATGTAGCGGTCGCGCTTGGCGTCGGGCAGCTCCGGGATGCGGGCGCGGGCGGCCTCGATGAACTCATCGGTGAGGTCGAAGGGCGCAAGGTCCGGGTCCGGGAAGAGGCGGTAGTCGTCGGCGGTCTCCTTGACGCGCATGACGATGGTGCGCTTGCGCGAGGGCTCCCAGTGGCGGGTCTCCTGGT